>CANPVI010000206.1 GCA_947581665.1 uncultured Atopobiaceae bacterium
ATCGTGTGGGCGCGTGCGTCATCGAGGACGTTCGCGGCGCCGGTGAGCCATCGGATGGTGGCGAGGTCGCGGATGACGCACGCGTCGTAGCCGCGCTCGTCCATGAGCGCGCGGAGGGTGGCGATGCGTCGGCGGGTGTCTTCTGGCATGGGTTCTCCTCTACTCGTCGTGGGGCGCGGGAACGGTTTCCGCGGGCTTGCGCATGGGGGGCTTGGGCTTGCGCGCCTGGCAAAACGCTTGGAGGTGCGAGGCGAGGACGTCGTCTGCCACCGGCTCGGGGAGCGCTCGGCCAACCGCGCGCGGCAGGACGAACATGCGGCGGTTCGTGAGCTTCGCCGTCTCGTCCTTCATGGCCTGCGTGAGCTCCTCGGGCGTGAACGTGGCTCGCACCTCCGAGAGGGCGAAGCGCGCGAGGAGCGCGTCGAGGGCGAAGACCACATCGGGATCGAGGCCGGAGAGCTGCCACGCGAGGCGCGCCTCGAAGCGCAGGCCCTCCGAAAGGTAGATGCCGAAGGAGTACGCCTCGCCGAGGAGAGCGGCGAGGGCGCGGGCGAGCGGAAGGCCGATGTCGAGCGAGCGTCGAGCTCCCGCGAGGGAGGACGAGGCGAGGCGTCCGCGTGCGCGCGCCGTTTCGAGGGCTTGGGAGATGAGCCCCATCGTGTCATCCGGCGAAACGTGCTCAGAGCAGGAGATGACGAGGTCGAATGCCTTGGGCGATTCCACGAACGCCGATTGGACCATGTGGGCGAACGCGTTCTCGAGGCTGCGCTCGCACTCGCCCTCCTCGATGAGCGCGGGATCGGCGAGGAGCGCGGAAAACGCCGGCGGGCAATGGACGATCCCCCTGGTGCCGCCCGCCGAGAGGTCGTGCGGCGTGCAGGATGCGAGGATGAGCGCCTCGAGCGTGGTGGGAAGCCCGATGCAGGAGGCCTTGCCACCCCAGTTGCCCGCAATCCACGAGGCGAGCGAAAGCGCCTCCATGCCGCCCATCGCCACGATGCCGTCGTCGGGGGTGAGGCCGCGACCGGCGAGCTCGTCGGCGACGCTCAGCGCCGCGTCGAGGGAAAGCGCCGCCCATCCGCTCGGGAGGGCGACGTCGAAGGTGCGAAAACCGCTGCTCGTGAGGAGGCGACGCACCTCCTCGGCACGGTCGGCGGGCATGCCCTCCTCCACGAGGAGCGCCGCGAGGCGGGGCTTTCCCACCGCGGAGGCGAGCTCGGAGCCCACGCGCTCGAGGATCCCGGGCGCCGCGAGGATGACGCAGCGGTTGCCGGCCACCGAGACGGCCTGCCGAAGCGGCGAGGCGCCCTTCACGTCCTGCGCGTGTTCCAAAGCCCATCTCCTTTTGCGTGGGAGGATCGTCGACCATCCCATCCTACAACCGCGCACGCCGGTGCGGGGCGCGAGGGCGCGCTCCCCTACCCTTGGGGAAGTGCCGCGAGGATGGCGCACGCCACGCACCACCCGCTCACCCACGGTCCGAGCGCGAAGGTGCGCTCGTGGTGGAGCTTCGCCCAGATGGCGCCCGTGCCGCAGCCGAGTGCAAACCCCCAGAGCCCGAGGGCGCCCAGGGCGAGGGTCCAGCAGGAGGCGAGCTTCACATCGCCGTACCCGAAGCCCTCCGCGCCGCCCTTGGAGCGACGCCATCCCTCGAGGCCGGCGAGCGCCGCGAGCACGACGAGCGCGAGCACGACGCACACCCAGGGCGCATCGATGCGCGAATGGAGCGCCGCCTCCCAGGGGAGCCAAAGGAGCCATGCCCCGCCCGCGAGGCGCGCGCCCTGCGCGCACACGCAGGCGAGCGCCATGCAGGCGAGCAGGGCATTCGGGAGGATTCGCCGCTTCGCGTCCACGATCGAGGCCCAGATCGCGAAGACGCAGACGAGCGCCATGGCCTAGCGCGCCCCATGCGCGCGTTCATCGCGCACTCGCGCCCAGCCGTAGGGCACGCTCGCCATGAGGCGCGCCTCCACGGGACGCAAAAGGCGCGTGTAGAAGAGGTCCTTCGTGGATTGCGGGTCCACGAGGATGACGGGGATCTTCGCCATCGAGGCGCCGAGGCCGTCCGTGAAGAGCTGGTCTCCCACGAGGACCGTCTGCTCCTTAGGCACCCCCGCGGCGTCCATCGCACGCTGGAGGCCAAAGGGAAGCGGCTTCATCGCGAAGGTGACGACCGGCGCCGAGAGCGCCTCCGAGGTTTGGCGGAGGGCCCTCACTGACCAGTTGTTGGAGACGAGCGCGAGGCGAAGTCCCCGCTCACGCGCCCTCTCGCACCATGCCACCACATCGGGCGCGGGGTCGCTCTCGCCCCTCGGCACGCACGTGTTGTCGCGATCGAGGAGCACGAGGCGAAACCCCAGCGCGCGGAGCTCGGCGGGATCCACCTCCGAGAGCGCGTGGACGCGACACCACGGCGTGAGCCCGGGCAGCCTCATAGGCCGAGCTCCGCCATCTCCTGCCTCGCACGCTCGATCGCCTGGAGGTGCTCCTCGTAGGTGGTGGAGTACGTGTGGTTCGAGTAGCCGTCTTCCTCGATGAGCAGGAAGTAGAGGTAGTCGGTGACCTCGGGATGGAGCGCCGCCTCGATGCACGCGAAGTCGGGCGTGCACACGGGCGTGGGCGGAAGGCCGGTGTTGAGGTAGGTGTTGTAGGGGCTCTCCTGCTTGAGATCGTCCGCCGTCACCTGGCCGCCCGTCACGTAGGCCATGGTGGCATCGGATTGGAGTGCCATGCCCATGCGCATGCGGTTCCAGAAGACCGACGACACGAGCGGATAGTCCTCTTCGCTGCCCCCCTCGGCGCTGATGATCGAGGCGAGCTTCAAGATGTCGTAGTCGGTGGGGGTGATGCCGTACGTCGCCGCGATCTCCTGCTCGCCGCTCGCGAAGTCGATCTGGGGCACTTCCGCCGCGTACTGGTCGAGCATCGCGCGGATGACGCTGTCGGCCGAAACCTCCTTGCCGGAGAAATCGTAGGTCTTCGCCCAGAGGAAGCCCTCGAGCGAATCATCCGCCGCCTCGGAGAGGAAGGGGTAATCGGCGACGTAGTTCTGCGCCTTGGCCTGCGTGAGGAACT
>CANPVI010000207.1 GCA_947581665.1 uncultured Atopobiaceae bacterium
CCTGCCCTTGCGGAGGAACGACGTCTGCGCTTCGGGCCCTCCCTTGCCGGGATCCTGCTCGGGCAGGTCCTGTGCGGCCGATCCGCGATCCGCCATGTTCCGTGCTCCTTCGTGGGTTCTGATACGGCACGCCTCACCCTAGCGCAAAGGGTGCCGCCTCACACCTCGGCGCACCGCACTTTTTACGAAGCACTCATGGGAACAACTGCTTCTTGTGCACCCCCGCCGTGCATTCGCGCAAGTCGATCGTGCGCCGCCCGGGTTCCCGCGCGCAGAAATTGCGGAGAGAGTTTGGAGAGGCGCGCGTTCGTGCGGCGCCAAGGCGTATTCGATGTCACTTGCCCGAAGCCGAACGTGCCGCGTGGAAGCTTCCCTACCATCCCCCACATCGGTCAGACCAACGATGTGAAAGGCAGTCAATGAAACATCGCACCCGACTCCTCGCGATCCCCATGCTCGGGGTCCTCGCGGGGCTCCTCACCGTGGGCTTCCTCGGCGCTCCCGCCGCAAAGGCCGCCGACGGCGAGAAGGAAGTCTCGAAGGTGGTGGAGCTCGACGCGCTCTCCGAAGACGAGCTCTCCGAGAGCATCATCACCTCAAGCGGCGCCGGCACGCCGATCGACGCGAACGCGCAGGCGGCGGAGGCGAGCGCCGCAAAGGCGACCACCATGGCCACGCGCCCGGCGAAATTCGACCTCCGCGACGCCACGTTCAACGGCGCCACGGGCAGCTTCGTCACGCCCGTGAAGTGGCAGAACCCGTGGTCCACCTGCTGGAGCTTCGGCGCGAATGCCGCGGCCGAGACCGCCTTCCTCACGGAGAGCGGCATGACCTTCGAGGACAGCAAGACCGAGGCGCACCCCAATGGCCTGAACCTCTCCGAGAAGCACACCGCGTGGTTCACCACGACGCCCATCGCCACGAACTACTTCAACCAGCAGGGCGAGGGCTTCCTGAACAACCCGAACGCCACCGGGGCCTTCGGCGCCGGCATGGGCGGACGCTACCAGGCCGGCATGACGGCCTACGCCACCACGCTCTTCTCGACGCTCGTGGGGCCGGTTGACGAATCCACCAACCCCGAGCTCGTCTACGACAACGCCACGCATTCCGTCATAGACGACGGCCAGGGCAACACGCAGCTCGACCCCTACGCCGACTGGTCCATCGACGAGGGCCTACGCCATGTGGCGAGTATGGAGCTCGAGGAGAGCTTCTATTTGCCGAGCCCCGCCACCTGGACCGGCCCGCAGGATCCGATGACGGGTGCGTACAGCGGCGAGTACAAGTTCAACCAGGCGGGCCTCGACGCCATCAAGGACCAGCTCCTCCAGGGCCGCGGCGTCGCCATCAGCTTCAAGGCCGACCAGTCGCTCCCCGGCCAGGCCGTCACGGGCAGCCAGTACATCAACCTCGATACGTGGGCGCACTACACCTACGACGGCGCGGTGATGAACCACGCCGTGTGCATCGTGGGCTACGACGACACCTACTCCAAGTCGAACTTCCTCGCCGACCACCAGCCTCCCGCCGATGGCGCCTTCATCGTGAAGAACAGCTGGGGCTCGACCCAGTCCACGGGAAACGACCGCAACGACTGGGGCATCGACGGCACCGGCTACTTCTACCTCTCCTACTACGACAAGAGCCTGAACTATCCCGAGGCCTTCGACTTCGTGACGCCCAATGACGACGACCTCACCTTCGGCAAGGGCGACGGCGCCGAGGTCGTGAACGAGTACCAGTACGCGTTCATGCCCGGCGACCCCAATGCCAAGAGCTACGAGCACGTCGTCTCCTCCGCAAACATCTACGAGATCGCCTCGAAGTCCATCATCCGCGACGTGGCAGTGCAGACCCAGAGCCAGGGCACCGACGTACGCTACGACCTCTACCTCTTGAACCCCGGCGCTACCACGCCCACGGACGGCGAGCTCCTCTGGTCGAAGGACGTGCACTACCCCTACGGCGGCTTCCACCGCGCTGAGATCGACCAGCCCGTCGTGGCGAACGCGGGCGACAGGATCGGCGTCGTGGTGACGACCACGCTTCCCAGCGGCAACTACGAGATCCAGCAGAACCGCTACCTCTCCCGCGAGTACGTCATGGCCATCAAGCCGAACGCCGGCGAGCAGATATGGGGCGAGTCCGTGGTGAGTCCGGGCGAGAGCTTCCTCGGCTCCCCCGCCCAGCGCACGGAGTACGCCGACGGCTCCTACGCCTACGGCAACTACGCCTGGACGGACCTCGCGACGAGCCTGAACGCGGGCAAGGCGGAGTTCCAGAGGATCAAGGACACCACCGAGCTCGGCCCCGCCTACACCAAGGCCATCGACGCGCTGAACGCCTGGATGGATCTCCGCATGGAGCGCGACAGCTCGACCGACCCCGACGTGCAGGCGCTCCTCGCCGAGTACGCGCAGGCGCAGGCCGAGTACGCCGCCATCGCGATGCAGCCGGGCCTCGTGCCGGACGACCTCGATGCCGCGTGGTTCGAGACGGACAACTACCCCATCACGCTCACCACGACCGCCTACGACGAGTCCAAGCTCCCCGCCGAGGCTAAGCCCGTGGAGACCTTCCGCATGTACAACCCCTATACGGGAGAGCACCTCTTCACCCAGGACGCCTCCGAGAGGGCGACCTTGAAGGAGGCCAGCTGGACGGACGAGGGGACGGCCTGGACCTCCCCCTCCAAGTCGAACGCGCCCGTCTATAGGCTCTACAACTCCTTCACAGGCGAGCACCTCTACACCACGAGCAGGGCGGAGAAGGACACCTTGGCGGAGGCCGGCTGGACCGACGAAGGGGTCTACTTCTACTCCGACCCCGCCCACGAGGGCTACGTCTATCGCCTCTTCAACCCCTACGTCGACTCCTACACCCACCTCTTCACGAAGAGCGTGAGGGAGAGGGATTCCCTCATCGCAGCCGGCTGGCACTTCGAGGGCATCGCCTGGTACTCCATTCCCGAGGCCTAGCAAAGGACCCTTAGGCCGAGGACCCACCCCGTACCTTTAGGCCGAGGACCCACCCCGTACCTTTAGGCCGAGGACCCACCC
>CANPVI010000208.1 GCA_947581665.1 uncultured Atopobiaceae bacterium
AGGACCTGGTTGTCGTCGAAGGTCTTGTTCAGGTGCTCGATGCGCACGATGGGGTGCTCTCCCGGCTTGAAGGCATGCGTGGAGAGGTCCTTGTCGTGCTCGTAGGCGCGCTTGGCGGCCTCTTCCGCGGCAAGCGCGGGCGGGACGTCGAAGGTGGGCTCGTGGTGGCGAGAGCGCCTCAGCATGGAGATCACGCCCCTTCCCTGGCGAGTGGAACGAAGACGGGGTGCGTGAGCTCGGGGTCTGGATCGGCCTCGGCATGTGCGGCCTGGGCAAGCGCGTCCTGCGCGTAGTCGAGCTCCACGTCCTCAGCCGAGACGGAGCCGCCCTTGGGGCGCGGGCCTTGGCCGCTCTCGGAGCGAGCGATGCGCGCCTCGACGATGGTGATGAGCTTGATGAGCGGCAGCGTGACGATGAGGTAGAAGATCGCCGCCGTCATGTAGGGGGTGATGTTGCCCGTGATGGCGGTCATGTTCTTCGCGTACATCATGAGCTCCATCACGCCCACGCTCGAGAGCAGCGACGTGTCCTTGTAGCTCGTGATGAAGTCGCTCGTGACGGTGGGGAGCACGCGGCGCACGGTCTGCGGGAGGATGATCGACACCATCGTGCGCATGTGGCCCATGCCAAGCGATGCCGCAGCCTCGTACTGGCCCACGGGAATGGACTGGATGCCCGCGCGGAAGATCTCGGCGAGGTACGCGGAGCTGTTGATGGCCATCACCGCGCAGCCGAGTATGTAGACGTTGATCTGGATGCCGAGCATCGGCAGGCCGAAGAACGCGATGTAGATCTGCAGGAAGAGCGGGGTGCCGCGCAGGATGTTGATGTAGGTGACGGCGATCGCGCGCACCACGGTGAACTTGCTTATCTTCATGAACGCGAAGCACAGGCCGAGGATGATGGCGAACGGGTACGCCACGAGGACGATCGCGAGGCACACGAGCCAGCCCGGGAAGAGCGACGCGAACGAGCTCACGAGGATCTGCGGCTTGAAGAACATGTTCAAGAACGGGTTCGAGTTCCACGCCTCGACCCATGGTTGCTGGTCGAGCCAGTTCACGATGCCCTGCACCGGGGTGTTCTGGATCACCGAGATGGCGGGAGACGAGGGAAGCACCTGCTCGCCGAGCTGGTTCTCATAGGTGCCCTCGATGGTGTAGTCGCCGTCGGCGTTCGGGAAGGCCACGCCCGTCACCTCGAGGCGCACGAGCGAGCCCGCGGGGATGGGCTCGTCGAAGACCACCTGGAGCGCGGTGCCCGCGGGGGTGGCCACGGAGTCGATGTTCTGGCGGTTGAGGCCGTCCAGCACCGTCACGCGGGTGCTGGAGCCTTCGAAGCTACCGCCCTCGGGCATGGTGAGGGAGATGGAGGTGAGCTTCTCGTCCTCGCCCACGGTGCCCTCCCAGGTGAGGCGGGTGGGCAGGCCGCCGATCACGCGATCGCCTCCGTCCTCGTTCGGGCGCGCCGTGGTGGCCTTCACCGTGAGCGCCTCCGCCGTGGTGGACGTGGCGACGCAGAGCGCCCCGAGGGCGACCGCGAAGATGGCCGCAAGCGCCACGAGGCGCACGGCAATCGATTTCGCGTGGTGCTTCACGTTCATGGATCCTCCCTCGATGAGGCTTCCCATCCTCGCTCTTACGTCGCGCAACCAGTCTTCCGGCGCGATGTCCGCACCGAAAAACTGGTTGCGCGACGAAACGATACGAAACGCGCCGCAGTGCCAATTAGCTTGCGGAACCGAACCACTTCTGCTGCAGCTCGGCGATGGTGCCGTCCTCCTGGAGCTCGGCGAGCGCCTTGTTCACGGCTTCGGTGAGGCCGGGGTTGTCCTTGGAGATGACGATGCCGTACTGCTCGCCGGTCGGGATGGCGGCGACCACCTCGAGGTCGGTGTAGCTCTCCTGGCAGTAGTAGGCCATCACGGGGTAGTCGGCGATGACGGCGTTGTAGAGACCGCTCTGCAGGCCGGTGAGGCACTGGATGGCGTCAGCCAGGGGCACGGTCTCGGCGTTCGTGAGGTTCTCCTGGCTCCACGCCTCGCCGGTGGTGCCGGATTGCACGGCCACCTTCACGCCCGCTTGGTCGAGGTCGGCCTTCACGGCATCGAGGCGCTCGGTGCCGGCGACGTCCTGGGAGGCGTCATAGCCGGGGATCTCGGCCGCGGAGGCCTTCGTCATGACGATGCCCTGGTTGGAGTCCATGAAGGAATCGGAGAAGTCGATCTCCTCGAGGCGCTCGTCGGTGATGGTGAAGGACGAGGCGCCCATATCGACGGTGCCGCCCTGCTTCACAGCCGGGATGATGGTGTCGAACTGCACCTGCTGCCACTCGACCGTGAGGCCGAGCTTCTCGGCGATGGCCTCGATGAGGTCGACTTCGAAGCCCTCGGCGTCCTCGGAAGTCTTGCCCTCGGGCACGTACTCCATCGGCGCGTAGGCGAGGTCGGACTGGACGATGAGCTTGCCGTCCTCGATGGTCTTGATATCGGCGACCTCGGGCTCAGAGGACTCGGTGCCCTCGGTGGCGGCGGGCTCGGTGGTCTGGCCACCGCAACCGGCCATCACGGCCACGCAGAGGACGGCGAGCACGGAGCAGAAGAGGGCCAAAAGGAGGTTCTTGGTCTTCGGCTTCATGGTGTTCTCCTTCGAACGCTGAGCGTCCCGCCGTGGCACCGTGTGCCTTCTCTCTCGTCTCAAAGGGCGGGGACGCGATCCTTCGATGGGGTAAGTCTAGCGCCCTCATTTCATATTGCAAGGCTCATTCTCAAGAAATTACGCATGACTTCGTATCTTTATGCATATATAAGAAAAGGAATGCTTTTCTTATGCAATAGTCCATACCCATTGGCGCGGCAGCGAGAGAGACCCTCGCCGCACGCACGAGAGGCGCATGCCCAACGCGACACCGCAGCCAGCCTTGCCGGGATGCGATTAGACCTTGAACAGGTACCCCACGCCGCGGACGGTGACGATGTGGGAGGCCACCTGCGGGCCCACCTTCGAGCGCACGCGACGGATGTGCACGTCGACGGTGCGCGTGCCGCCGCAGTA
>CANPVI010000209.1 GCA_947581665.1 uncultured Atopobiaceae bacterium
CGTGATGGCGTTCGCCGGCGTGGGCGGCCTCGTGTTCTCCACGCTCGGCGGTTGGCTCATCCTCGCCGTGGGCTGGCAGAACACCTTTCGCATCTTCGCCTGCATCTGCGCGGCGACGGTCCCCATCTGCTGGTTCTGCATCCGAAGCTATCCCAAGGACAAGGGGCTCGAGCCCTATGGCCTCGCCGAGCTCGAGGCCGCCGAGGCGAAGGCCGGCACGAGCGCCGAGAACTGCGAGGACGAGGGTATCACCGCGAAGCAGGCCTACCACACGCTCGCGTTCCCGCTGATCATGGCGCTCGCGTTCCTCATGAACTTCTGCATGTACACGTACTACATCATCCCGAGCTACGTGGATTCGCTTTCCGTCGGCGCCGCGTGGCCGATGCTCGGCGCCATGGCAGCCTCGACGGCGATGGGGGCGCAGATCGCCTCGAAGCTCGGCATGGGCGCGCTCTCGAGCAAGGTGCCCTACCTCGGTACCATCTGCTGCATCGCGATCGGCGCCACTGGCGTGCTCACCCTCTGCTTCCTCGGACCTGGCGCTGCGGCGTTCGTGTTCCTCGGCGCGGGCCTCTACGGGATCTTCCATGGCACGACGAACGTGATGCTCCCCGAGTTCTCGGAGTTCGCGTTCGGCCGTGCGCACTACGCCCACATCTACGCGCGCATCTCCATGGCCGCCTGCGCCGGCAACCTCGTGACGGGCTTCATCTGGGGCACCGTCATCCACCTCACCGGTTCCTACACGATCGTCTTTTGCGGCATCGCCTGCCTGATGGCGGTGGCCATCGGCGTCGTGCTGCTCCTCAAACTCAAGACGAAGCGCCTCTCGCCCACGTAGCGTCCGAAGGCTTACGCCCCGAATCCCCCGCTTGGCTTCCATGGACGTATGCCGCGAGCCCCCACTTGGCCCGCTGGAAACTTCCGTCGCAAACCCCCACTTGGCCACCGTTTGCCTGCGAAAGAGGGCCAAGTGGGGGTTCGCGGCGCAACTGGCTTGCGGGCCAAGTGAGGGTACGCGGCGGAATGGATGGCGTAAAGGATTGGAGGTTCGTGGAGTTTTCACCTGCGCTTTTTTCGCGGGGCGCGAGTATGAGTATCCTTATGTGGCTTTGGACGAACCGATCTGGGAGCACTATGGTGGAAAAGAAGATGGGCCCCTTCAGGCTCGCGCTCGTGCTGCTCATGGGCGTGCTCGGAGTGTGCTTCGCGGGGATCTGCCTCTCCGGCTGCGATGACGCCGCGGCCAGTGGAGAACAAGGAGGCGATGCGGCCGAGGCCGCGGACATAACGGAGGAAGTTATGAGTGCTGCTGAAAACGGCGAGGTCTACTACGCCACGATCGACGTCGAGGGCTACGGCCCCATCGAGGTTGAGCTCCTGCCGGAGGTTGCGCCCAAGACCGTGGCGAACTTCGTGAAGCTCGCGCGCGAGGGCTTCTACGACGGACTCACCTTCCATCGCATCATCGATGGCTTCATGATCCAGGGTGGCGATCCCAAGGGCAACGGCACCGGTGGTTCCGGCACGAACATCGAGGGCGAGTTCGCCGCGAACGGCATCGAGAACGACCTTTCGCACACCCGCGGCGTCATCTCCATGGCGCGCGCCCAGGATCCGAATTCCGCGAGCTCGCAGTTCTTCATCATGCACGCGGACGCGCCCTACCTCGACGGCCAGTACGCGGCCTTCGGCAAGACGACTTCCGGCATTGAGGTCGTCGATGCCATCGTGGCGGATGCGCAGCCCGTCGACGGCAACGGCACGATCCTCGCGGCCGACCAGCCGGTGATCACCTCGATCACCGTCGAGGGCCCGGTGGCCCCGAAGTAGCGCCACATCCCGAAGCTCTCACAGATTTGTTGAGCCGTATGGCGAGGTCTCGGATGCGCGCGAACTTCGCGCGTCCGAGACCTCAAACCCGCGCACAGAGCGAAGCGCAGCTCAAGGCTCTCGCTTTGAGCTGCGCTTTTTCATGAATCGCCACTCCACGTGCGTGGGTTTCTCGCCGCTACGCGAGCGCCTTGGCGAGGCGCCTTCGTGTGCGAGATGCTTCGGGGTGCCCCCGATGCGTGGGGTTTTGAGGCCGTCGCGTACCACGCTACTCGAGGCCTCGAAATCACGCGCAGATGGGGCGCATCCGAAGCGTCGAAGCCACGGCGTCGATGAAGGCCGAGGTCGAGAGCGTCACCGGGTCGGGAAGCGTGGTGATGCGGGCGAGGTCGCCCGTCATCTCGCCGCCCTCGATCGTGGCGAGCGTGGCGCGCTCGAGCGCGTTCGCGAACTCCTGGAGCTCGACGTTGCCGTCGAGCTCGCCGCGCTTCCTGAGGGCGCCCGACCACGCGAAGATCGTGGCCACGGAGTTCGTGGAGGTCTCCTCGCCAGCGAGGTGCTTGTAGTAGTGGCGCTGCACGGTGCCGTGCGCCGCCTCGTATTCGAAGAAGCCATCCGGGCTCACGAGCACGCTCGTCATCATCGCGAGCGAACCCGCCGCGGAGCTCACCATGTCGCTCATCACATCGCCGTCGTAGTTCTTGCACGCCCAGATGAAGCCGCCCTCGGTGCGCATCACGCGCGCCACCGCGTCGTCGATGAGCGTGTAGAAGTACTCGATGCCGGCCGCCTCGAAGCGCTCGGCGTACTCCGCGTCGAAGATCTCCTGGAAGATGTCCTTGAAGCGGTGGTCGTAGGTCTTCGAGATGGTGTCCTTCGTGGCGAACCAGAGGTCCTGCTTGAGGTCGAGGGCGTAGGTGAAGCAGCTCCGCGCAAAGCTCTCGATCGAGGAATCGAGGTTGTGCATGCCCTGCACCACGCCGGGGCCCGCAAACTCGAAGACCGTCACGCGCTCCTCCGCGCCGCTCGCCTTCCGGTAGACGAGCTCGACGGTGCCGGGCTCGTCCACGCGCAGCTCGGCGTTGCGGTAGACGTCGCCGTAGGCGTGGCGCGCGATGGTGATGGGTCGCTTCCAGCAGCGCACGGTGGGTTCGATGCCCGCGACGGTGATGGGCGTGCGGAAGACCGTGCCGTCGAGGATGGCGCGGAT
>CANPVI010000210.1 GCA_947581665.1 uncultured Atopobiaceae bacterium
GAGCGCGCGAAAGCCCTCGGGCGCGAGCGGCGCGTGCCCGGAGCGCGCGAGAAGCGCCGTGAGCGCCTCCCGCGCGGCTGCGTCGTCCTCTATCACCAAGATGCGCGCCATGGCCCCACTCTAGCGTTTAGCCCATGCGAAGGCCGAGGTAGCGGGCGTCTGCGAGGCGCCTTGCCATGAGGTACGTGGCGAGGAAGTAGCCGCCGTAGACCACCACGAAGATCACGGCCGTGAGGCCGATCGAGCTCGTCACGTCCATGGGCGCGAGGAGCTCCATCACCTGCGCGAGCACCGTGAGCGCCACCACCGCGTGGCAGAGCCCCACCACGAGCGGGAGGGCGAAGGAAAGCCCCGTTTGGAAGAGCACGGAGGCCCTCACCTGCGAGGGCGCGGCACCGAGCTCGTGCACGAGCCGATAGCGCCCGAGCGAATCGGCCATCTGCGAGAGCTGCTGGATGGCGAGGATCGCCGCGCAGCCCACCACGAGCACGAAGCCGATGTAGGTCGCGAGGTAGCCGATCATCCCCGTCATCGTGGCCTCGCCCTCCGCCACCTCCTCGCGCGTGGTGAAGCTACTCACGAACGCCACGAGGTCGTCTCCCTCGTAGAGCTTGAAGGCCGAGCCCGTCGAGTCCTGCACGTAGTAGGCGTTTTCCTGCTCGTGGATGACGTCGGCGAGGGCCTCGTCGCCTGCCGGCGGGCACTGGAGCTCGAGGATGGAGGAGATGAGCGGGAGATCCGCCACGAGATCGTCGGCCACCACGAGCGTGCCGGAGTTCATGCCGTAGGCCCCGTCGTAGATCGAGGCGCTCGCATCGCTCACGCACGCCACGGCCGCAGGCGAGAGCCACTCGCCGCCCACCTTGAAGCGCGCCCCCGCGGCGAGCCCCGCGTCGAAGTAGCGCACGATCGTGGGCCCGAGGTTGCAGAGGAAGAGGTACTCGTCCTCTGGCAGCTCCACGGGCTCCATGCTGAGGAGCTCGCGCGAGGCGTTGTACTGCGAGAGCGGCACCACCTCAAGGAGCGTGGTCTCGGGAATGGAGGCGAAGCGCTCGGGGAGGGGCGAGCCGGACACCTCGCCGAACGCGCCGAGCGTGGCAATGCCGTCTTCGGCGAAGCTGAGCTCGTCCGCGCCCGCGAAGCCGCGCGGCGCCGATTGGTAGACGTCAACCTGGTTCACGCCATCCACGAGGGCGCGCACGTCCGAGTAGTGCTCCTCGAGCCACGCGCGCAGGTCCACGGGCCGCTCCACCACTGGCACGTCGTCCATCTCAATGAGGTATTGGTCCGCCTCGCTCGCGGGCATGGACCACGAGCCCTCGTCGGGGTGCACGTAGTCCACCATCACCGTTGCCCCGTAGGGGTTGCCGTAGACGAGGCTCGTGTGGAGGCCGCTCGCGATGGACATGCCGCCCGTCACGCTCGTGAGCGCGAGGAAGAGCACGAGCGCCGTCACCCCCATGGCGATCGCGCTCGAGTTCACGCGGCTCGCCACCTGGCGGGCGGAGAACATGTGGAGGTCGCGCAGGTAGTAGCCCTTCACGTGCCGGAGGATCGCGAGCGCGGGCGTGGGGAGGCCCCAGAAGAGCAGAAGCGTGCCGCAGATGCACATGAGCGTGGTCACGGCGAAGGGGCCGGTTTGGTCCTCGTCGGAGAGGAACACCGGCAATCCGTCGCGAAGGAGGCGCGCGTAGGCGACGCCGAGCACGACGAGCCCCGCGACGGCCATGACCGAGCAGAGCCAAAGCGGCCGGACGCGCTGGCTCTCCACGCGCCTCGATCCCTGCATGAGGTCGACGATCCGCACCTTCCCCACGATGGCGATGTCGAAGATGAGCATCACGACGAACATCACGCCGAAGCACGCGCCCGCGAGCATGAGCCCCTGGAGCGAGAAGATGAAGGTGAAGTTCCTCACCGTGTCGTTGAAGATCGTCGCCGTCACGAAGACGAGGAGCTGGGAAAGCAGGATGCCGATGCCGAGGCCGATGGCGAAGGCGAGGAGGCTCGCCGATCCGCACTCGAGGCAAAGCACGAGCGACGCCTGCCGCTTCGTCATGCCAAGCAGCTGGTAGAGGCCGATTTCGCGCTTCCTCCTGCGCACGAGGAAGTTGTTCGCGTAGACCATGAGGAAGCCGAGCACCCCCGCGAGGAGGACCGTGACGAACATGATGAGGTCCGCGAGGAGGAGGAGCGTCTCGCTCGTGCTCTCGGAGAGGAAGGCGGCCTGCTCGCTGATGGTGTTGAAGGCGTAGAACACGGCCACGCCGAGCGAGATGGTGAGGAGGTAGATGCCGTAGTCGCGGAAGGACTTCCGCATGTTTCCCCAGGCGAGCCTACAGTACATCGGCCTCGCCCCCGCCAATCTGGGCCACCTGGGCCATGATCTTCTCGAAGAAGACGCGCCGCGGCGCGCTCCCGCGCCTAAGCTCGGCGAAGAGCCGGCCGTCGCGGATGAAGAGCACGCGCTGGCAGTAGCTCGCGGCGAAGGAATCGTGCGTGACCATGCAGATGGTGGCGCCGCGCTCCTCGTTCAGGCGCTCGAAGCACTCGAGGAGGAGCTTCGCCGAGCGCGAGTCGAGCGAGCCCGTGGGCTCGTCGGCGAGCACGAGCGAGGGATCGCCCACGACCGCCCGCGCGCAGGCCACGCGCTGCGCCTGGCCGCCGGAGACCTGATAGGGATAGCGGCTGAGCACGTCCGAGACGCCGAGCGCCTCTGCCACCTCGTCCACGAGCGGGCGCACCTTGGCCGCTGGCACGCGATCGATCGTGAGCGCGAGGGCGATGTTCTCGCCGCAGGTGAGGGTGTCGAGGAGGTTCGAATCCTGGAACACGAAGCCGAGCTTCGCGCGCCTGAACTCGGCGAGCTTTCGCGAGGAGAGCCGCGTGACGTCGAGGCCGTCCACCCACACCGAGCCCGCCGTGGGGCGATCGATCGTGGCGATGCAGTTGAGGAGCGTCGTCTTGCCGGAGCCCGAGGGCCCCATGATGGCAACCGTCTCGCCCGCCGCCACGGCAAAGCTCACGCCGGCGA
>CANPVI010000211.1 GCA_947581665.1 uncultured Atopobiaceae bacterium
ACGATCGTGAAGGCGTGCCTCGACGAGATCGCGAAGCTCGACGCGTAAGCTGTGGGGCACCGGACGCCGAGTGCCGTGGGGTTCGGGGGCCTCCTCGAGCCCCACGTCGCGTGAAGGGGACGCTATGGATGCCGTGAGCTCGAACGATATCGCGCACGCGCTCGATGGCGCTCGGGTGCTCGTCACCGCCGGGCCCACGCACGAGGCCATCGATCCCGTGCGCTACATCGCGAACGCGAGCTCGGGGAAGATGGGCTATGCCATCGCGCGCGCCCTGAGGGACGCCGGGGCGAAGGTCACGCTCGTCTCGGGCCCCGTGGCCATCCCCGAGCCAGAGGGCGTCGAGGTGGTGCGCGTCGTATCCGCCGAGGAGATGCTCGAGGCCTGTGAGGAGGCGTTTCCCGAAGCCGACGCGGCGATTCTCGCCGCCGCGGTGGCCGACTTCACGCCCGCCCATCCGAAGGGCCGAAAGATCAAGAAGGACGAGGGCGGCCTCACCATCCTCGAGCTCAAGGAGACGGTCGATATCCTGAAGACGCTCTCCTCGAAGAAGGGCGGGCGCGTCGTCGTGGGCTTCGCCGCCGAGACGAACGACCTCATCGCCCACGCGGAGGAAAAGCTCGAGGAGAAGGGCTGCGATCTCATCGTCGCGAACGACGTCTCGCGCGCCGATTCCACCTTTGGATCCGACACCGATCTCGTGACCTTCGTGGCACCGGATGGCATGACGGAGTTGCCGCTGCTTCCCAAGGACGAGGTGGCGAGGCGGCTCGTGTCGGAGCTCGCCGAGCTCCTCGAAGATCGCCTGCGGAGCTAGCGCATGGCGATCCTCTGCAGCCTCGATGGCGTGGGGCTCGAGTGGCCCACGCGACGCGTGCTCTCCGACGTCTCCCTCGGCGTCTACGAGGGGGCTCGCATCGGCGTCGTGGGCACGAACGGCGCGGGCAAGTCCTCGCTCCTTCGCCTCCTCGCGGGCGAGATCGAGCCCACGGAAGGTCGCTGGGTGCCCCGTAGGGGCATCCGCATCGGGATGCTCGGACAGTCCGATGCGCTCGACGATCGCGCCACAGTCCAAGAGAACCTCTTCGGAGACCTTCCCGAGTTCGAGTGGGCGGCACGCGCGAACGTGCGCTCCATCCTCTCGGCGCTGCTCGGCGACGTGGGCCTCGAGCGACGGGTCGCCGAGCTCTCGGGAGGGGAGCGCAGGCGCGTGGACCTCGCGCGGCTTTTGGCGGACGAGTGGGACCTGCTCCTCCTCGACGAACCCACGAACCACCTCGATGTGGTGGGCATCACTTGGCTCGCGGAGCACCTCAAGGGCCGCTGGCCGGCGGGGGAGGGGGCGCTCGTGGTCGTGACGCACGACCGCTGGTTCCTCGACACCGTGTGCACGAGCATGTGGGAGCTCCACGGCGGGCGTATCGAGAGCTTCGAAGGCGGATTTTCGGCGTATACGCAGCAGCGCGTGGAGCGCGATCGCCAGGCGCAGAAGGCGGAGGCCAAACGCCAGAACGCGCTCCGCAGGGAGCTCGCGTGGCTCGCCCGCGCCCCACAGGCGCGCGCCACGCGTCCGAAGTTCAGGAAGCAGGAGGCCGAGGCGCTCATCGCCGACGTCCCCGAGCTCAGAGACCCGATCCGCCTCAAGAGCGCGGCGGTCGCGCGCCTCGGCAAGCAGGTCTTCGAGCTCGAGGACGTGGCGAAGTCCTATGGGGAGCGCGTGATCTTCGAGGACGTGGACTGGATCATCGGACCCGGGGACCGCATCGGGCTCCTCGGAGAGAACGGCGCGGGCAAGACGACGTTTCTGGACGTGCTCGCCGGCGTGGAGGAACCCTCGAAGGGCACCATCAAGCGCGGAAAGAGCGTGCGTCTCGCCCGGGTGAGCCAGCACCTCGACCTCCTCGAGGGGCGCGACGAGCAAACCGTCGATCGCCTCCTCGAGGACTTCAAGCGCCATCTCGTGATGGGCGGCGAGGAGGTGACCTCGCGCTCGGTGGTGGAATCGCTCGGGTTTACCGGAGGCGATTTCCTCACGCGCCTCGGGGATCTCTCGGGCGGGCAAAGGAGGCGCCTCGCCATCGCCTGCGCGCTCATGGAGGAGCCGAACGTCCTCATCCTCGACGAGCCGGGAAACGACCTCGACGTGGACATGCTCGCCGCGCTCGAGAGCGTGCTCGACGGCTTCAGCGGCACGCTCCTCATCGTCACGCACGATCGCTATCTCATGGAGCGTGCGACCGACGACGTCTTTGCCCTCATGGACGGACGCATCCGGCACCTGCCCGGCGGCGTGGACGAGTTCCTGCGGCGCGTGGAGGAGCGCTCCGAGGCGTCAGGGCGCCCCGTCGTCGAACGCACGGAGGCCGCCGTCGATGTGGTCGACGAGCGCGAGCTGAGGCGTCGGCAAAATGCCGAGCGTCGGGCGGCGCGCCACGCCTTCGACGTGGTGGGGCGGCGCGTGAGGCGCACGCGCGAGGAGGTGGCGGGCCTCAAAGAGCGCCTCGCTGCGGCGGACCCGACGGACTACGTGGCGCTCCAGGAGCTCCAAACGGCGCTCAACGAGGCGACGGCGCGCCTTGCCGAGCTGGAGGACGAATGGCTCGCTGCGGCGCTCGAGATCGGCGAGGACGTGGACTGAGCGCGCCTACGCGCTCCAGCGGCATCGAGCGAGGTCCACGTGCATGGCGTCGAGGAAGGGCACGTCCTCGCCCTCGAGGAGCTCGCGCTGCACCGACGCGCCCCCGAAGCCGAAATGCTCGGCGAGCGTGCCATCCGAGAAGACCACGCGATGGCAAGGCGTCTCGATGGGGTGGGGGTTGTGGTGGAGCGCCTGCCCCACGTAGCGCGCCGCGCGCGGGGAGCCCGCGAGCCGCGCCACCTGGCCATACGTGGCCACACATCCGCAGGGGATCTCCCTCACGACCGCGTAGACGCGTTCTGCCAACGGCAGCGTCTCGTCGAATGGCTCCATCGCGCACTCCC
>CANPVI010000212.1 GCA_947581665.1 uncultured Atopobiaceae bacterium
TCCGAATGACGGCAAAAAGCAGCACAATTAAATAGGGGTTTGCGGGCATTTTTCGGGCGGCCTACTTCGGCGGTAACTACAGCAACGGCGATAACGCCGGGCTGTTCTACTGGAATCTGAACAATTCGCTGACCAACGTCAACTCGAACATCGGCGCGCGCCTTACTTTCTCTTGAAAAAGATAAGACCATCGCCCGCAATCCCCGTCCCACTTGGGAAAAATATCGCCACACAAGGGTGCGTTAGTAGGGGCAACCCGGAAGCGCATAGGCGAAAGAGAAAAAAATTCTCTCTCCTGTGACACGGTAACGCAAATGAAAAGATCGAAAATTCGCCTTGAAGAAATTATTGACATTGAGAATTGCAAAAAGGCAATTCTCCACGCAAGCAGACGCAAACGGCATCGCAGGCAAGTGCGGCGCATCCTCGATAACCTCGATGAATACGCCAAAAAGTTAAGCCGCTTTCTCGCTTCGCCGACCGCAATCTACCGCGACGGGCATCGAAGCGTCATAAACGAAGGAACCCACAGGAAACGGAGAGAGATCTGCAAACCCGTGTTTTTCCCCGATCACTGCGCCCATTGGGCCGTTATGTTGATCGTCGGGGAGAGCTTCACGAAGTCGCTATATCGCTATTCCTGCGCGTCGGTCAAGGGGCGCGGGACGCATTTTGCAAAGCGAGCGGTAGAGCGGGCCGTGAAAGACCTCAAGGGGACAAAATACTGCCTGCAAATCGACATCAAGAGTTTCTACGCGAGCATCGACAAGGAAATTCTTATACGGCTACTCGGACGCAAGTTCAAGGACAGCCGCATCGTTTCGATCTTCGCAAAGATCATCCGTGCTTATAGCGGGGACGGCCTTCCGATTGGGTTCTATACATCGGCGACGCTTGCGAACTACTACCTCTCACGCCCCGACCGCTATATTAAAGAGTCCTTGAAAGTTCGCCACATGGTTCGTTACATGGACGACATGGTAATGTACGATGGAAACAAGAGGAGGCTACACGCCGTTCGGGAGAAATACGAACGGTTTATAGGGCAGACCCGAAGGCTCCGACTCAAAGGGAATTGGCAAGTCTACAAGATGCCATACCTGCGGGGGAAACCGCCCGCAGGGTACAAGGAACGCCGACGCGCCACCGATTTCGTCGGGTTCCGATTCTACCGCTACAAAACGATCATCCGAAAATCTATCTTTCTGCGCCTCCTTCGCACGGTTCGGAGGCTCCAAAAGGGCAAGTACACGAAGAAGAACGCGAGAGCGTACATCTCGTATAACGGCTATTTGAAGCATACGGACAGCGTCGGCGTCCGCAGGCGGTATATCACGGGAAAGATCAAAATTTCAAGAATTAAGGAGACGGCAAGATATGAAAAGAGGAGAATTGAGCCACGCGGACAATCGGCCGCAGTCGCTTGAATTTCGCAAGCTCTTTGAGCACGGGAACACCTACGAGCTCACGGCAAACGACAACATCGAGGAAGGAGTTGCCCACGCCCACGCCCCCGAGACCGAGGAGTGCGAGGCGCGGACGGAGTTTACATACACCACGCGCCGTGACATTGCGGACATCCACAGCTACGATGAGGCGGTCGCCGCCTTCATTGCCCTCAAATACTCATTCGCGGACGAGTTCTCCCTCATGAGGAAGGGACAGGCAGACAAGGAAAACGCCGAATACACCGAGTACATCTCGTTTGTTGAGGCTTGCAAAGCCTTCTGCCGCGAGCACTTCCGGGAGGGCGAGGAATGAAAATCGCAATAGAACAAATCTGCGAGGCCTGCGAAAAGAAGCCGAACGGACAGCCCTGCGAGGAGCCGTGCGAACTTTGGTACAGGTGCCTCGAAGGGAAAGAGATCGCCGAGGAGGACTTGCTCAATGGGAAATGAAATACTTATGATGGTTATTCAATGGACGGTCACGGCCGCGCTCGGCGCGATTGCGGCCTTCCTCGGGGCAAGATCGAAGGCGAGGAAAAAGAGCGACGAAGAGGCGAAGAAACGGGAGGAGGCGCGAGACATCGGGATCCGAAACCTTCTCCGCCACGACATCCTCCAAATCCATGAGAAATATATGGCGCTGGGCTATTGCCCCGTTGACATAAAAGAGGCATTGGAGGACTCCTATAACGCCTATCACGCGCTCGGAGGGAACGGCATCATCACGGAGGCTCGCAACGATCTGTTGGAGCTCCCCATGACGAAACCGAAGCACGACGATTAACACAACGAAAGAGCTGCGCTGGGCTCGCGCGCGAGGGCATCGGGGCAGACTTTCAAATATAATTTTGGAGGCAAAAAATGGAAAATCTTGTAGGGGTCGTCAGCGTCCCCGTAATCACAACCATCGTTTACATCTTCCTCGCCGTCTACAAAAAGGCGGTGGGAGGAAAGGCGGGCATTTGGAGCGCCCTCATTCCCCTTTGGGGCCTGCTCCTCGGAGCGATCCTCGGCGTCATTGCGTTCTATACGACGCCGAACCTCGTACCCGCCGAAAACGTCATCTCGGCGCTCCTCATCGGAATGGTATCGGGCGGAGCGGCTACCTGCGTCAACCAGGTTGGGAAGCAACTCAATAAGGCAACCGAGGACAAAAAGGACGACGCGGGCACGTCGGGCGATGGCGTCAGCGGAAGCGGAGACGATAAGTAAGGTAAAAGAGCGGAGGGAGACGTCCTTCCGCTCTTTACAATTCTTTCCGAAAGGCCCTTGAAAGGGCTTGACAAGGCCGCCACAAAGCGCTATAATCGTTTTATAGCGATGCTTTTTGGGGGCCCGATTTAACTTGGGACTTAGTTGGGACTGCCTTTCGGAGTTGCGAAAATTTAGCCGAAGAAAGCGGCAAATTTGGCAAAAAGAAGCCTCTTTTTACCGATTTTGGGGAGGCGGGCACAGGTCTGCAAAACCCTGACTCCCCGGTTCAAATCCGGGTGGCGCCTCCAAAAAAAGGGCACCCGCATCGG
>CANPVI010000213.1 GCA_947581665.1 uncultured Atopobiaceae bacterium
GCCGTCGTGCTCTACACGATGGGCCAGGCCATCAACCTGCCCATCACGCCGCTCGATTCAGGCCGTCCGATGACGATCCACCTCTACCTCCTCGCCAACGACGGCATCAACATGCAGGCCGCCTATGGGACGGCGCTCCTGCTCATGCTCATGATCCTCGCGTTCAACCTCTTCGCTCGCTACCTCTCCCACAAGAGCGCGCGGAAAGCAGGGGGGAAGTGATCCCATGACCGCCTATAGGGACGCTCCGAAAAACGAGCCCAAGCAGGGCATCCACGTGAAGGACTTCGACTTCTGGTACGGCGAGTTCCACGCGCTCACCGGCGTGACGCTCGACCTCGCCCAGAACAAGATCACGTCCTTCATCGGGCCCTCGGGCTGCGGCAAGTCCACGTTCTTGCGCTGCATCAACCGCATGAACGACCTCATCGACGGCACGCACACCTCAGGGCTCATGGAGCTCGACGGAAGCGACATCTACGCCGAGGGCGTGGATCCGGTGGATCTTCGCCGCCGCGTCGGGATGATCTTCCAGCAGCCGAACCCATTCCCGAAGTCCATCTACGAGAACGTGGCGTTCGGACCGCGCCTCCAGGGCGTGACGGCGAAGAGCGACCTCGACGCGATCGTGGAGGAATCCCTCAAGCGCGCGAACCTCTGGAAGGAGGTCTCGAACCAGCTGAACAAGAACGGCCTCGCGCTCTCCGGTGGCCAGCAGCAGCGCCTCTGCATCGCGCGCGTGCTCGCCGTGCAGCCGGACGTACTGCTCATGGACGAGCCGTGCTCG
This sequence comes from uncultured Atopobiaceae bacterium, assembly GCA_947581665.1. Lineage (GTDB taxonomy): Bacteria > Actinomycetota > Coriobacteriia > Coriobacteriales > Atopobiaceae > CANRLS01. The sequence goes on from CANPVI010000213.1 coordinate 788, forward strand.
GCGATCGACCCCACCTCCGTGCAGAAGGTGGAGGATCTCATGGCCGAGCTCGCTCCCGAGATGACGATCATCATCGTCACCCACAACATGCAGCAGGCCGCGCGCATATCCGATTACATGGCGTTCTTCCTGCAGGAACACGCGGGTGAGCCGGCGACGCTCGTCGAGTACGGCGTCACGGGCGAGATTTTCTCCGCCCCGCAGGACCAACGCACCGAGGACTACATCACGGGCCGCTTCGGCTAGGCGAGCCCGCACGACGCCGCTTTCGGCAAAGGGAGGCGCATGCCATGCGCGAACAACTGGACAGGGAACTCGCGAGCCTCAGGCAGGACCTCGTGAAGATCTACGCCGAGCTCGATCTCCAGCTCCACGAGGCCATGGAATCGCTCATCCATGAGGACAAGGAGAAGGCCAAGAAGGTGCGTCGCGCCACGCACAAGATCGACCAGGAGTCGATGAAGCTCGAGGAGCGTGCCTACAACCTCATCGTCCTCCAGAACCCCTACGCCTCCGACCTGCGCCTCTTGCAGTTCATCATCTACGTGAACTTCAACATCCAGCGCATGTCGAACCACGTGAGGAACATCGCCAAGACCACCGAGCGGGCCGCGGGGCACAAGGTGCCCGGCGGCATGTGCGACCTCCTCGCCAGCCTCGCCCACCTCGTCTATCGCGTGCTCGGCGAGACCGTGCGCGCCATCGTGGAGAACGACCTCAGCACGGCCACGAACCTCCCCGAGCTCGACGAGCCGGTGGACGAGCTCTACCGCACGTTCTTCAAGACCTTCTCGAAGCTCAAGACCAATGACGACATCGAGGCGGCGAGCCGCGTGATGATGGCGGCGCGCATGCTCGAGCGCATCTCCGACAACTCCGTGGAGGTGGGCAATCGCCTCGTCTTCTTGCTCACAGGCCGTCGCGAGACCCTCGACGACCTCCAGGAGCTCGAGCCCGAGGAGCTCGACGACATGCAAGCGGCCCAGGGCCTTGCGCTCACCATGGGCCAGAAGGAGGTCGTGAAGGCCGCGAACCAGATCCCCGAGGTGGAGCTCGCCTCGCCCACCTCGCCACGGCCGGCGACGTCGGGCCCCGATGCCGAGGACGACGACGAAGATGACTATGACGACGAATAGCGGCGCGGAAGGGGAGGCGCTCATCCGGTTCCTCGCCGAGCGTCGCGCGGAGATCCTCGCACGCGTGCGTGCGGCGTGCGCGCGGGTGGGGCGCGAGGCGAGCGACGTCGAGGTCGTGTGCGTGACGAAGGGCCATCCGGCCGATGAGGTGGCCGCAGCGATCGCGGCGGGCTGGACGGTCTTCGCCGAGAACCGCGTGCCCGAGCTCCTCCAGAAGAAAGCCGAACTCGAGGAGCGCGGGCTCGCGCTTCCCCCATTCGACATGATCGGCAACCTCCAGACGAACAAGCTGAAGGCGCTCGTGGGCGAGGTGCGCCTGGTGCACTCGGTGGCATCCCTGCACACGGCGCGCGCCCTCTCCTCGCGCGCGGAGGCAGCGGGCATCGTCCAGCGCGTCCTTCTCGAGGTGAACGTCTCGGGAGAGGCCACGAAGCAGGGCTTTTCCCAAGACGAGCTCCTCGAGGCCGCCGAGGAGCTCGCGACGCTCCCGGCCCTTTCCATCGAGGGGCTGATGACGATGGCGCCTGCGGGAGAGCCCGACGTGGCGCGCGAGACGTTCCGCGCGGCGCGGGCGCTCAAGGAGAGCCTCGAGGCGAGGGCCTCGCTCACGCTCGGCCAACTCTCCGCGGGGATGAGCGACGATTTCGAGATCGCCATCGAGGAGGGCTCCACGATGGTGCGGCTCGGCAGGGTCGCCCTCGCCAGAAGCTACGAGCCTTTTAGGGCACGCTAGCGTACACTTTGCTGAAGGCGGCAGCTCGGGTGCGGCCACTCTCCAGCGCTACTCGAAGGGATGAACCATGGGTTTCAGGGACACCATCGAAGGCCTCAAGGATCGCTTCCTGCGCGGAAACGACGACGAGTACTACGACGAGTACGAGGACGAGTATTTCGACGAGGACTTCGACGAGGAGGGCGATTTCGAGTCCGCCCCCGAGAACCCGCGCCTTCGCCCTATCGCGCTCACCGACCAGCGCGGCTCCGGCGTCCTCGGCAACTCCTCTCGTCCCGAGGCGGAGTCCGTCTCCGTGCGCACGCGTTCGGG
>CANPVI010000214.1 GCA_947581665.1 uncultured Atopobiaceae bacterium
GTAAGCGCTAAAGAATCCGCACCTTCACTCTCGTAGCCATATCTGGTTATGTCGTCCCCGAAGGGGGCGATGGATATGGCGAGGGAAAACGAAGCCAAACTCCCGAAGGTCGACGATGCGACACTCGAGCTGAGAATTGGGCAGGTGGAAAGGTGCGTGGAGGCGCTCGGCGCGGGCAAGTCGCTACATGCCTTCTGCAGGGAAGAGCACGTGGCGCCCGCCACGCTCACCACCTGGGCGGAGAGGCTCGGCGTGGAGCTCGCCCCTCAAAAGGAGGAGAGCTCCACCGACGGCTGGGTCTCCGTCGAGCTCGCAGGGTCGGCGCTCCACGCGGCCCCGATCGAGGTGGAGATCAAAGGGGCGCTCGCGAGGATCCCCGCCGGGTGCGCGAGGGAAGACGTCGAGTGCGTGCTCACCTGCTTGGCGGCGCTCCCATGAACCCCTTCCTCGTGCCCAAGAGGGTCTTCGTCAAGGCCTCTCCTCAGGACATGCGCGCCGGCATCGAGCGCCTCGCCGCCGCCGTCGCATCGGAGTTCGACGCCGATGCCCGCGACGGATCCGTCTACGCCTTCGTCTCCAAGGACAGGAAGAAGGTGAAGATGGTCGCCTTCGAGGGTTCCCAGGCATGCCTCTGGTACGTCCGCGCGTTCCGCGGCCACTTTCCGATCTCCTTCGGCGAGGGCCTCCTAGAGGTGGATGCGGCGCGCCTGCTCGTCTTCTTGAAGGGCGCCGAGTGCCGGCGGACCCCTGGGACCTGGTCTCTCGACTAGGGCCGACAGCGCCCTCGAGGCGACCTTCAAACCCTCTGCGAAATAGAGGGTTCAAAGCGCTTGGAGTAAGGTCGAAAAGACCTTCGATAATATGGCGTTTACCGAGCTAGATAGCCCTGTATGGGCTATAATCGCCCTATGCCAAACCCCCCTCGAAATACTCCCTCCCCCGCCCAGATTCTGGCCGAGAACGCCCTCCTCAAAAGCGAGCTCGCCCGCGTGTCTGCCGAGCGCGACCAAGCCTGGGAGGCGCTCGGAGAGGTCACGAAGGCGCCCGCCTCCCTCTCCTCGATCGAGCACATGATCGAGGAGGGAGGATCGGCGCTCGAGCGCGCAGACGCGCGCCTCGAGAGGATGCGCCAAGAGGCGGTGGAGAAGGAGGGGCTCGCCCTCGAGAACGCCTCGCTGAGATCGATCGTCGAGGTGCAGGAGGAAACGCTTTCCGAGCTCATGGCCGCGCGCGACGCCCTCTTGGGGCGCCTGGAGGAGACCGATGCGCTCTACCGAGAGCTCAAGGACACCTACGAGAACCTCTCGGTCGCCTTCGCGAGGCTCATGGAGCGCCTGAAGTTCCAAAACGCGAGGATGTGGTGCCCCAAGAGCGAGCACACCGACGCCTCCCAGCTCTCCTTCCTCTCCCTTTTCAACGACGCCGAGCAGGCGGCCGAGGAAGACGGGGAAGCGCAAGGGCAGACCCTCGAAGGCCAGGAGGAGAAGGCCTGTGCTAGCCCCAGGAAAAGGGGCGGCGGCAGAAGGCGCCTCGATGTCGGCGATCTTTCCTGCACCGTCGTGGAGCACGAGCTCGAGGACGCGAGCTGCCCCGAGTGCGGGCATGCCTTGAAGGACATGCGCGTCGAGGTGACGAGGCGCCTCCACTACCGCCCCGCCGAGCTCTGGGTGGAGGAGCACCGCCGCCACGTCTACGTCTGCCCGGAATGCTCGAAGGCGAACGCCCGAGGCGAGGAGCGGCCCTCTGCGATCGTGCGCGCCGAGGTTCCGGCCGCCCCCTTGGGAAAGTCGCCCGCATCCTCCGACCTCATCGCCCACGTCGTCCACGAGCGCTACGAGCGCGCCATGCCCCTGAGGAGGATCGAGCTCGACCTCTCCCACTTGGGTGGCGACATCTCGAGAACCGACCTCGCGAACTGGGTCATCGCCTCCTCGAAGCTCTACTTCATCCCCCTCGCGGATCGCTTGCTCTTCCACCTGAGGGCGCTCGAGGTCATCCACGCAGACGAGACGAGCGTGAAGGTCCTAAAGGAGCCCGACAGGTCCGCCACCTCCACCTCCTACATGTGGGTGCTCACCTCATCTCCGCCCGACCCTCCCATCCAGCTCTTCACCTACGCGCCCACGAGATCGTCGAGCGTGATCGGGGAACTGCTGCCCGGCTGGTCGGGCTTCCTCATGACGGACGGATACGCGCCCTACCACTCGCTCGGCCCGGGTGTCATCAACGTCGGCTGCCTCGCACACGTGAGGCGAAAGTTCGCAGACATCGTCCGCGTGCTCGGCAAAAGCGCCGAGGGCAAGGTGGCAAGAGAGGCCGTCTCGAGGCTCGATCAGATGTTCGCCCTCGACAGGGGCCTGAAGAACCTTTCGGTAGGCGAGAGGAAGGAGGAGCGCCTCCTAAAGCTCTCCCCCCTCATGGAGGCCTTCGGGATCTGGGCTGGAGCCAGAAGGGCCGAGGCCGCAGACGGCTTCGCGCTCGCGAAGGCCCTCGACTACGCGCTCAACCAGTGGCCATTCGTGGAGAACGTGCTCCTCGACGGGCGCCTCGAGCTCTCCAACAACCGCTGCGAGCGGGCGATCAGGCCCTTCACGCTCGGCAGGAAGGCATCGCTTTTCTCGGACACCCCGAAGGGCGCCGCCGCGAGCGCCGCCTGCTACTCCATCGTCGCCACCGCACGCGCGAACGGCCTTAGCGCCACCCGCTACGTCGAGTGGGTCTTGGACGAGCTCGCTTCCCTCGGCGCTCCTGCAGGCGAGGCCCTCGATGCCTTCATGCCGTGGGCTTTGGGCATCCCCGAGGAGATCCGCATGGACGAGGCCGAGAGGAGGGCCGCGGCCAGAGACGGCAGGAGGCTTTCCGACCCCGTCATCTCCCAGAGGGAGATCGACAAGCTCGTGGCCGAGGCCAACCGGGAGATCTCCGAGGCGATTGGCTAGCT
>CANPVI010000215.1 GCA_947581665.1 uncultured Atopobiaceae bacterium
CGTGGCCGAGCAACTGCGCGATTTCGGCGCCACCCTCGAGCGCACCTTCGGCAAGACGATCGACGAGGAGGACCTGAGGGCCGTCTGCCGGCGCTCGAAGCGCACGCTCTCGCTCGTGGCCGAGTTCGCCGCGCGCCGCGCCGAGGTGACGCTCCCCATGAGCCTCACGGGCGAGCTCTGCGTGCTCATCGCCACGCACATCATGCTCGGCACTCCCGCGGCCGAGCGCTTCGCCTGGAAGCTCCTTCGCGAACTCGCGTCCGCGCCCCCCGCGGCAGCAAGCGAGGTCCCTCGCGTCTTCTGGGTGCACACCCTGCCCAACTGGCAGCGCTCGATGGGGGAGATCTTCGACGAGGCCACCTCGGCCGAGCTGGTGGGAAACGACATGGCCTACGACAGCCTCGCCCTCATCGACGAGCTCGACCCCGAGCGCCCCTACGATTTCATGGCGCGCCGCCTCGTGGGCTGCTCGGCGAACGGCGGCTCGATGCGTCGCATCGACGCGGCGCTCTCGGAGGCGAGGGCGGCCGCTGCGGATGGCGCCGTGGTGTTTGGCCACTGGGGCTGTAAGCAGACGCAGGGCCTCGCGCAGATGGGCAAGCGGGCCTTCGAGGCCCATGGCCTACCCACCCTCGTGCTCGATGGCGACGGGTGCGACCCCCGCAACGCGAGCGACGGCCAGATGGCCACCCGCGTGGGCGCCTTCCTTGAGCAGCTCGAACATCCTGAGGGCGAGCGTTTGGCGAGCTAGCGGTACACGCGCTCCAACCACTGGGAGCGGTCCAGCGAGTAAATCGCCTTGTCCTCGGGGCCCCACGGGCTCTCCACCTGCTCGGAGCGTTGCCACTTCATGCCGAGCTTGTGCAGCACGCGCAGCGAGCGCTCGTTGTCGTCGAGCACCTGCGCCCAGATCTTCTTCAGGCCGAGGTCCTCGAACGCGTGGCGCCCCACGCGGCCCACCGCCTCCGTGGCGAGTCCATGGCCCCAGAGCTTCACGGCGATCCAGTACCCGAGCTCCACCTCGCCCGGGCCCGCGAGCGTGGAGATGGCGGGACCCTTCAAGCCCACGGAGCCGATCGGCGCGTCGGGGTGCGAGGAATCCTTCAGCGTGACTGCGTAGGTTTCCGGGCGCATGAGCACGGAGTGGATGATCGCGAGCGATTCGGCCTCGTTGCGATGCGGCTCCCAGCCGCAGGCGGGACCGATGAGCGGGTTTTGCGCGTGGATGAAGAGCGCGTGCGCGTCATCCTCACGCCATGGCCTGAGGATGAGGCGCGGGGTCTCGAGCACGGTGTCGTGGGCTTCCATGGATCCTCCGCCTCCTCGAGGGGCCATCCGAATGCCCCAATCCTAGCAATCCGCCGTCTCGTCCTTGCCGCACATCTCGCTTTGGGGTACTCAATGGAGGTGAGCGCTTCGCTTTGGAGCGCTCCCGCAAAAGGAGCTGGTTCAGATGACGATCATGGATGCCATCGCCGAGCGCCATTCGGTGCGTGCCTTCACCACGCGTCCCCTCGACTTTGCCACGTGGGACGCCCTCGATTCCTACATTCGCGAGATCAACGAGCAGAGTCGCCTCTCCTTCTCGCTCGTGACCGACGATCCCGTGGCCTTCGACAGCGTGCTCGCCAAGTACGGCCACTTCGAGAACGTGCGCAACTTCATCGTCTGCGCGGGTCCGAAGAGGCCGAACCTCGACGAGCGCGTGGGCTACTTCGGCGAGGCCATCGTGCTCAAGGCCCAGATGCTCGGGCTGAACACCTGCTGGGTGGGCCTCACGTTCTCGAAGTCGAGCGTGCGGCGCCTCCTGAAGCCCGGTGAGCGCCTCGTGTGCGTGATCGCCGTGGGCTACGGCCTCTCGCAGGGCTCGAGCCACCCCGTGAAGTCCGTGAGCGAGCTCTCAACGGTGAGGGGCGATGCCCCCGAGTGGTTCAAGGAGGGCATGTGGGCGGCGACCCTCGCCCCCACCGCGCTCAACCAGCAACGCTGGCACATCACCTACGAGAACGGCACCTGCAAGCTCACGACCGGAGCCGGCCCCTACACGGCCCTCGACCTCGGCATCGTCCGACGCCACTTCGAGATCGGCGCCGCAAACGCGGGGCAAGAGCCCGTGGCGTGGCTCTGAAATCCGAGAGCGCTGCGAGACGCTGGATGCACCCCATCTACGCGCGATTCTGGCCACTCACGTAGGGTAAGTACGCTACGCCTCTCAAGCTATCTTGATGGGACTAGCTGCTATTGCCGACCTGCATATCGTTGCATTCGCGTCAGCGCACTGGGTTGTCGCGGCCAAAATCCCACGTATCTGGGGCACCACAGCGTCTCTCGTTTTCGCTTCACTGATTTCCTGACCTCAACGTTCTCGTCTCATTGTGAAGCGGACGTTTGGTGGAGAGGGGTTCGCCGGTCCTTTTCGTGCCTAGAATGGGTGCGTTGACGTCTCCGAAGGGAATGTGGCGATGATCAGGATCCTCGTTGATGGCGCTGCGGACCTCTCGGAAGGGGAATGTGCCGAGCGCAACATCGTGCGCGTGCCGATCCTCGTCGATCTCGACGGAGTGGACTATGGCAATCGCCCCTACGACGAGTTCTACGAGGCGCTCATCCACTCCAGCGGGTTCCCCGTCACCTCGCAGGTCACGCCGCAGGGCTTCGTCGGTCCGTTCGAGGAGGCCGTGGCCGCAGGCGATGAGCTCGTCTGCCTCATCCTCTCCTCGGGCCTCTCGGGCACCTACCAAAACGCCCTCATGGCGAAGGAGATCGTGGGTTCGGACGCCATCCACGTGATCGATACGCGCCATTCCACCCACGCCATCCGCATCATGGTGGACTACGCCGAGCGCCTCATCGCCGAGGGGTGCTCTGCTGACGAGATCGAGCGTCGCATCCTGCACCTTCGTCCGCGCGTGCGCATCATCGCGGGACTCGACACCC
>CANPVI010000216.1 GCA_947581665.1 uncultured Atopobiaceae bacterium
GTGGCTCGGCCTCGAGTTCGTGCAGGAGGTCATCGCCTCCAAGCGCGCGGTGGAGCGCCTCATCCCCCAGACCGATGTGGCCATCGAGCTCGGCGGCGAGGACGCGAAGATCATCTACTTCGACCGCGGCATCGAGCAGCGCATGAACGGCACCTGCGCCGGTGGCACGGGCGCCTTCATCGACCAGATGGCCACCCTGCTCCACACGGACGCCTCCGGGCTGAACGAGCTCGCGAAGGACGCGACGCACATCTATCCCATCGCGAGCCGCTGCGGCGTCTTCGCGAAGTCCGACGTGCAGCCGCTCCTGAACGAGGGCGCCGCGCCGGCCGACATCGCCGCGTCGATCTTCCAATCCGTCGCGAACCAGACCGTCTCCGGCCTCGCGTGCGGCCACCCGATCCGCGGCTACGTGGCCTTCCTCGGTGGCCCGCTCCAGTACCTGCCGGAGCTTCGCCATCGCTTCTACGAGACGCTCGACCTCGACGAGGAGCACCGGATCGTCCCCGAAAACGCGCATCTCTTCGTGGCGCGCGGGGCGGCGCTCGCGGGCGAGGATGAGCAGGAAGTCACGTTCACCGAGGTCATCGGTCGTCTTGAGGCGCTGGGCGACACTCAGGGCTCCGAGGTGGCGCGCCTCGATCCGCTCTTCGCCACGCCCGAGGACTACGCGGCCTTCAAGGAGCGCCACGATTCCGAGCGCGTGCCGCGCGGCAGCCTCGAGGGCTATCGCGGCCGCGTGTTCATCGGCATCGACGCCGGCTCCACCACGATGAAGGCCGCGATGGTGGGCGAGGACGGCGAGCTCCTGCGCACGTGGTACGGCAACAACGAGGGCGACGTCCTCGGCTCCGCGCGGCAGATCCTCGACGACTTCCTCACCGCCCTTCCCGAGGGCGCGAAGATCGGCCACGTGACCACCACCGGCTACGGCGAGGCGCTCATCAAGGAGGCCTTCTGCGCCGATTCCGGCGAGGTGGAGACCGTCGCGCACCTGAAGGGCGCCGAGGCCTTCGTGCCCGAGGTCACCTTCATCCTCGACATCGGCGGCCAGGACATGAAGTGCCTGCGCGTGAAGGACGGCGTGATCGAATCGATCATGCTGAACGAGGCGTGCTCATCGGGCTGCGGTTCCTTCATCGAGACCTTCGCGAACGCGATGGGCTTCGGCGTGGAGGACTTCGCCGCCGAGGCCGTCTCCGCCGAGCATCCCGTGGACCTCGGCAGCCGCTGCACGGTCTTCATGAACAGCCGCGTGAAGCAAGCCCAGAAGGAGGGCGCCACCGTCGGCGACATCGCCTCCGGCCTCTCGTACTCCGTCATCAAGAACGCGCTCTTCAAGGTGATCAAGCTCCGCGACGCGCAGGAGATCGGCGCGGCGTGCGTGGTGCAGGGCGGCACGTTCCTCTCCGACGCCACCCTGCGCGCCTTTGAGCTGCTCACGGGCCACGAGGCCATCCGTCCGGACATCGCGGGCACCATGGGCGCCTATGGCGCCGCCCTCATCGCGCGCGAGCGCGCCGGCGAGAGCGGCCTCTCCACGCTCCTCTCCAAAGACGAGATCGATTCCCTCGAGGTGAAGATCACGAAGGTGCACTGCGGGCGCTGCTCGAACAACTGCCTGCTCACCGTGAACAACTTCGGCGGTGGCCGGAAGTTCATCACCGGCAACCGCTGCGAGCGCGGCGCGGGAGGCAATCGCCAGAAGAGCGACGCGCCGAACCTCTTCGCGTTCAAGAACCGCCTCATCTGGGAGCGCCAGGGCCTCTCGCCCGTGGACGCGCCACGCGGCACCGTGGGCATCCCGCGCGCGCTCAACCTCTACGAGAACTATCCCTTCTGGCACACGTTCTTCACGAAGATGGGCTTCGCCGTCGTGCCGAGCGATGCCTCCACGAAGGCCACCTACGAGGCCGGCATCGAGTCCATGCCCTCCGAGAGCGTCTGCTACCCGGCGAAGCTCTCGCACGGCCACATCATGAACCTGCTCGCCAAGGGCGTGGACTTCATCTGGATGCCCTGCGTGCGCTGGGAGCGCACCGAGGACGAGACGGCGGGCAACCACTACAACTGCCCGATCGTCATGAGCTACCCGCAGGCCCTCGGCCTGAACGTGGACGAGCTCAGCCGCCCCGACGTGGAGTTCTTGAACCCGTTTCTTCCCTACGACAACAAACGCGAGCTCAAGCGCCGTCTCTACGAGATCTTGAAGGGACGCGAGCAGGCGCAGGTCGCCGCAGGGCACGAGCCGAAGGGCGAGAAGATCACGCGCAGCGCCGTCGATTCCGCAGTGAACGACGCGTGGCGCGCCGACCTCGAGTTCAAGGAGGCCATGCGCGCCGCCGGCGACGCCGCGCTCGCGTGGATCGAGGCGGACGACCATCGCCACGGCATCGTGCTCGCCGGACGCCCCTACCACGTGGACCCCGAGATCAACCATGCCATCCCCGAGCTCATCCAAGGCTTCGGCTTCGCCGTGCTCACGGAGGACTCCGTCGCGCACCACGTGCGCCCCGAGCGCCCCATCCGCGTGGTGGACCAGTGGATGTACCACTCGCGCCTCTACCGCGCCGCGCGCTTCGTGGCCGGCCGCAATGACCTCGACCTCATCCAGCTGAACTCCTTCGGCTGCGGGCTCGACGCCCTCACCACCGACCAGGTGGAGGAGATCCTCGAGGCCTCGGGCAAGATCTACACGGTGCTCAAGATCGACGAGGTGTCGAACCTCGGCGCCGCGCGCATCCGCGTGCGCTCGCTCATGGCGGCCCTCGCCGAGAAGCGGGCCGAGCTCGAGGCCGCGCACCCTGGCGATCCCATCCCCGTGGAGGCCGAGGCCAAGAGCGCGGCCTTCCCCAAGCCCCGCTTCACCGAGCAGATGCGCGACGACCACTACACGATCCTCGTGCCGCAGATGGCGCCGATCC
>CANPVI010000217.1 GCA_947581665.1 uncultured Atopobiaceae bacterium
GCTCAGCGACATCTACGACGCCATCATCCTCGACATCCTCATGCCCAAGATGGACGGCATCGAGGTGCTGAGGCGCTTTCGCGCCGAGGGCGTCGACACGCCGATCATGCTGCTCACGGCCAAGGGCCAGAAGGCCGATCGCATCGCGGGCTTCAACGCGGGCGCGGATGACTATCTCCCCAAGCCCTTCGCGCCGGACGAGCTTCTCGCGCGCGTGAGAGCGCTCCTCAGGCGTCGCGGGAGCTATCAGGCGCAAATCCTCACGTTCGGCGACCTCTCGCTCGACACGGGCACCACGCGCCTCGGCGCGCCCGGGGGATCGGTGGAGTTGCCGAGGCGCGAGTTCCAGATCCTCGAGCTCCTCATGGCGAACCCCTCGCGCGCCTTCAGCGCGGAGGACATCCTCGAGCGCATCTGGGGCTGGGACGCCGAGGCCGAGGTGAGCGTCGTCTGGGTGCACATCTCCAACCTGCGCAAACGCCTCACCGCCCTCGGATCGAAGGTGGCCATCAAGGCCTCGCGCGGGCTCGGCTACCGGCTCGTGGAGGAGGGCGCGTGAGGCCCGTCGATCCTCGCAGCGCCTCGGACGAGGCCGAGGGGGGCGCCAAGCCGGCGCGCCAGAGTGGCCGCTTCGTGAGGCTGCGCCGGCGCTTCGTGGCCCTCACGATGCTCGCCGTCGTGGGCGTGCTCGTCTTCGTGGGGCTCGCCGTCAACGTGGCGAACTCCGTGGCCACCACGAGCGACCTCGACCACCTGCTCTCGCTCATCTACTACAGCGAGGCGAACACCACGGGCTCGCGCGGCAATTCCTCGTCCTACCTCGATGACCTCGACGACTGGGGCAACTACGACGATCTCGATGACTGGGAAGACCTCGTCGACGAGGGCCCAAAGGGCTTCTGGGAGCGTCCGCTCACGCAGGAGACCTCCTTCGCCACGCGCTGGTTCTCCGTACGCTGGCAGCCCGGTGGCTCGATCGCCGAGGTGAACCTCGCCCACATCGCCTCCGTCTCGCAGGCCGACCTTCCGCTCTACGTGGCGGCCGCCACGAAGGCGGGCCCGGGCTATGGCTGGGAGGGCGACTTCCGCTATCTCGTGGTGCAGGGTCAGAGCCTCTCCGAGGCGATCTTCCTCGACGCGTCCGACGAGGTACACGCCCTCTCCACGCTCGCGCTGCTCACCGTGGGCGTCGTGGTGGCGAGCACCGCCGCCATCTTCGTGCTCGTGTGGGCGCTCTCGGGCTGGGTGGTGCGACCTTTCGCCGAGGCCGACGAGCGGCAGCGGCGCTTCGTGACGGACGCATCGCACGAGCTCAAGACCCCACTTGCGGTGATCCTCGCCTCGCTCGGCGTCCTCAAGATGGACGTGGGGGAGAACCGCTGGATCGAGAAGGCCGACACCTCGGCCCAGCGCATGGGAGAGCTCGTGGACGAGCTCGTGACGCTCTCGCGCCTCGACGAGAAGGGGGAGCGCGAGAAGACGACCTTCGACGCCTCTCTCGCCGTCTCGGATGTGGCGCAGGGCTTTGCCGACGTGGCCGAGGCCAAGGGCCACGAGCTCGTGCTTCGCATCGCACCGGAGCTCACGTACACGGGCGACGCGGCGGGGCTTCGCCAGATCGTCTCCGTACTCCTCGATAACGCGGTGAAGTACACCCTGCCCGGCGGCCCCATCATGCTCACGCTCGAGCGTTCGCGCAGGAAGGGCCTTCGCCTTATGGCGGAGAACCCCGCAGAGCCCATGGACGCGGAGGCCCTCGCGCACCTCTTCGACCGCTTCTGGCGCCCCGACACCTCGCGCACGCGCGAGAGCGGCGGCTTCGGCATCGGGCTCTCCATCGCCCGCGAGCTCGCGGAATCCGCAGGCGGTAACATCAGCGCCACGCAGGACGCCGCGGGGCTCCTCCGCTTCGAGCTCACGCTCCCATAGCAAAGACCTTACGCCGCAAATCCCCATTCGATCCCGGTTACTTGCGCCGTGGACCCATGTTTTCGGTGCACTCATGCACCGAAAACATGGGTCCACGGCCGAAAGAAGCGGGTTTAGCGGGTCCTTTTGTCCACGGCCTTCGAGATGGCGTTGCCGAGGGACTGGACGACCTCGACGAGGATCACGCAGAGGATGACGGCGGCGATCATCACGTCGGGCTGGTAGCGCTGGTAGCCGTAGCGAATGGCGATGTCGCCGAGGCCGCCGGCGCCCACGCAGCCGGCCATGGCCACGAATCCGAAGAGCGTGATGAAGGTGATGGAGGCGCCGCGCACGAGGCTCGGCAGGCTCTCCTTGAGGTAGACCTTGTAGACGAGCTGCCAGGCGCTCGCGCCGAAGGCCTCTCCCGCCTCGATGAGCGAGGCGTCCACCTCGGCGAGGCTCTGCTCCACCATGCGCGCCACGAAGGGCGTCGCGCATACGACGAGCGGCACGATGGCGCCGAGGACGCCGAGCGAGGTGCCCACGATGAGGCGCGTGAACGGGATGATCGAGAAGAGCAGGATGATGAAGGGGATCGAGCGCCCCACGTTGATGATCCACCCGAGCACGGCGTGGACCATGCGGTTCGGCCGGAGGTTGCCCTCGCCGGTGATGAGCACGAGCACGCCGAGCGGGATGCCGAGCACGTAGGCGAAGATGCAGGACACGGCCGTCATCACGATGGAATCCCAGGTGCCCTCGAGGAGCAGTTGGCCGTATTCGGCGAAGAAGCCCATGAGCCAGTCCATGCGCTAGATCACCGCCCTCTCGCGCTCGGTCTCGGAGAAGTCCTGGATGACGGTGTCGAAGAGCAGGAGGTCCTTCGTCATCTGCGCCTTGGGGTGGCGGAAGACCTCGCGCGTGGTGCCCTCCTCGACGATGCGCCCGTCGTCGATCACGGCGATGCGGTTGCAGATGCGCTGC
>CANPVI010000218.1 GCA_947581665.1 uncultured Atopobiaceae bacterium
CATACGCTGCACGGCGATTCCCTACGGCTCCGACCGCGGGTATTGGTTCTAGGCCATGATCGCCGCGCGCGCGATGGCCGTGCTGAAGGCCGTGGTGGACGAGTACGTGGGCACGTGCGCCCCCGTGGGCTCCAAGGCCCTCGTCGACCACCACCGGATCGGCTATTCCTCCGCCACCGTCCGCTCGGATCTCGCGGGCCTCGAGCGAAGCGGCCATCTCACGCATCCGCATGTCTCCGCGGGTCGGGTGCCCACCGATCTGGGCTATCGCACCGTGGTCGCCGAGCGCCTCTCGGCAGGCCGCCTCGCCTCCGCGCATTTAAGGCGCGAGACGAGCCAGGCGCTCGACCTCAGATCGCTCGCGAGGACCCTCGCTCAGGTCACGCATTGCCTTGCCGTGGTTTCCGAGCCCGCACCGCAGCAAAGCGAGATCGCCGGCATCTCGCTCACCCCGCTTCCCGACGGGCGGGTGATGCTCGTCGTGGTGATGGGGGATGGTCGCGTGGCCTCTCGCTCCCTCTTGGGGAGCCTTCCCAGGGAGGGCCTTGGGCGGGTGGCCGAATGCGCCTCCGAGCTCGTGGTGGGGGAGGCCGTGACGCAGGCGAGCGAGGGCCGGGGCCTTGGCGCCGAGGAGCGTCGGTTCCTCGCGCAGGTGGTGCAATCGACCCTTGCCCTCGTCGCGAGCGTCGGCGAGGCGAAGCGCCAGTCCTCGGGCATGGCGTTCCTCCTTGCCCAGCCCGAATTCAAGGACCCCGACGTGGTGCGGGTGGTGGCGGACGCGCTCGAGGAGAGCGACCTCGCCCTCACGGATATGGAGCTCGCCGACGAGGCGGGACTCATGGTCTCCATCGGCCAGGAGAACCCTGACGAGCGCCTGCAGGGACTTTCCGTGGTGGCCAAGGAGTACCATGCTTTCTCCGGCGTGGGCTACGTGGCGTGCGTCGGGCCCACGCGAATGGACTACCCGCTCGTCATCGGCGCCGTGCTCGCGGGCGCGGATCGAGCCCAGGCCATCCTCGATCCCGAGGACTAGGGAACCCTTGAAGGAGGTGAGCGCGTGAGCGCGCCGGAACGCGATTACTACGAGGTGCTCGGCGTTGCTCGCGATGCCTCGGCCTCGGAGGTGAAGCGCGCCTTCCTGAAGAAGGCGCGTGAGCTCCATCCGGACGTTTCCGACGATCCCGACGCGGAAGCCAAGTTCAAGGAAGTGAACGAGGCCTATTCCGTGCTCTCCGACGACCGCCGTCGCCAAAACTACGATCGCTTCGGCGACGCCGATGGCCCGGGTGGCTTCGGATCCATGGACGACATGTTCAGCGGCTTCGGCTCGATGGCCGATCTCTTCAGCGACTTCTTCGGTGGCGGCCACGGGAGGCGCCCGGCGCGCTCGCGTGGGCGCGACATGGCCGCGAGGATCCGCGTGAGCCTCGCGGAGGCGGCCACGGGAACCACCCGCACGATCGCCTACGATCGCCTCGGCACCTGCGATGACTGCCACGGAACGGGTTCCGCCGACGGCGAGGAGCCCGTGGCATGCCCTGCCTGCGGTGGTTCGGGGATGCGCACCGTGGTGCAATCGACGATCCTCGGCCGCATGCAAACCACGGTTCCCTGCGACGAGTGCCATGGCACGGGCACGATCGTCGAGCATCCATGCCCCACCTGCGATGGCCAGGGACGCGTCCCCACCCACGAGGTCGTCGAGGTGAACGTTCCCGTGGGGGTCCACACGGGGGAGACCCAGCGCCTGAGCGACCTCGGGGAGGCCGGTTGGCGCGGCGAAGCCGCGGGAGATCTCGTCGTGGAGTTCGAGGTGGCGAGGGATCCGCGGTTCGTGCGCCAGGGCGACGACCTCGGCGCCCCGCTCGAGATCGACGCCCTCGAGGCGCTCTGCGGTTGCACGATCGAGGTGGAGGGCGTCCTCGAGGGGGAGCGCTTCCTCGTGGACGTGCCCGCGGGTACCCTCGATGGAGCGCAACTGCGAGTGGAGAGCCGCGGGATGCCGAGGCGCGGAAGCGGCGGCAGGGGAGACTTCATCGGAGTCGTCGATGTGAGCGGCACCCCCGATCTCACTCCGGAAGAGCTCGAGCTCATCGCCTCGATCTCGCGCGCCCATGGCGGCCGCGTCCCCGCGTCGCTCGCGAGCGAAACGGCATGACCACCACGCGCGTGAGCCTCCAGAGCCTCGGGTGTCGCGTGAACCGCGCCGAGACCGAGGACCTCCAGCGCTCCCTCGCTTCGCATGGCATCGAGGTGGTGGCTCCCGGAGAGGCGCCCATCGCCATCCTCACCACCTGCTGCGTCACGGCGGAGGCCGAGGCGAAATCGCGCAAGGCCGCGCGAAGGATGGCGCGCGATCCCGAGGTGGGACATCTCATCGTCTGGGGATGCGGCGCGCGCCTCTTCGCCGACGACTTCCGTGGCATCTCCGATCGCGTGACGATCGCGCGGAGCCTCGACGAGGTCGTCACGCTCGTGGGGGAGCTCGCCACGCAAACGCCCGCCTTCGACGAGGACGGGGTATGCGCGCCCGCGAAAGCCGTGCTCCGAGCGCGTCCGAACCTGAAGATCCAAGACGGTTGCGATCGACGGTGCAGCTACTGCATCGTCTGGAAGGCCCGCGGGGCCTCGAGGTCCCTCGACGCCGACCAGGTCGCCTACCTCGTCTCCGACCTCTCCGCGAAGGGCTTCGGCGAGGTGGTCCTCTGCGGCGTGAACCTCGGCACCTACGCCTCGAACGGCCTCGACCTCACGGGGCTCCTCCGAAAGCTCCTCGCCGAGACGGACGTCGGCCGCCTCCGCCTCTCGTCCATCGAGCCCCAGGACGTGACCGACGAGCTCCTCGACCTCATGGCCGCATCGGATGGCCGCATCGC
>CANPVI010000219.1 GCA_947581665.1 uncultured Atopobiaceae bacterium
CGTGGCCCTTCCCCTCGCTTACCACCCCGTGCGGGGCCGCATCGGAGGCGACGTCCGGTGCGGCCCTTCGTCATGGCGCGATCCGCCGCCCCGTGCGCGACGCGAGGATTTCCTCGGCTTCGTGGAGCTCGCCGTCCGGGCCGAACGTCGAGATCTTCCGGCCGGTCTCGCGCGCGACCCTCGCCATGGCCTCGTCGATCATGTCCTCGCCATTGATGGCGAAGTAGAGGCAGCGGCTCCGATCGCAGCCATAGAGCGGCGAGGCGCCGGATCCATCCCCATGGGCGAGCGCGACGGCGATGGCCCGGCAGCCCCCGCCGCAGTCCACGAGGTGCGCGCAGGCGGCGCACGCCGCGTTTTCGCGCGCGAGGTCCGCGATCGTGCCCTTGGAGAGTTCGGCGTAGGATCCCTCCTCCATGAGCTCGGCGAGGGGCGTCTCGAAGGCGTTCCCGAAGCTCACGCCCATCTCCTTCAGGCGCCCGGTGAGCGTATTGCAGGGGATGACCTCGCCGTCGAAGTTCACGTTGAGCTCGTCCGCCCACTGCCGGCAGAGCGGAAAGCGCATTCCCCAGCGCCGCCTCGAGGGGTCGCCCTCGAAGCGGCTCTTCACGTAGGTTCCCTTGCGCGCGTCGAGGGTGAGGACCTGCCAGACGTAGACGACCATGGGCTCCTCGGTGCGCATCCACCTCTCCGCGAGCTCGAGCGCGACCTCGAGGTACTCCCTCGGCGAGAGGGTCTCGTCGGCGCCGCCGTTTTGGAGCCAGCGGGGCGATTCGCTCGTGCGCGCGACGCGCGTGAACTCGACGCCCCGACGCGAGAGCTCGAGGAGGCTCTCGAAGAGCGTGTCGAGGTTTCCCTTCCAGACGTTCAAGTTCACGCAGATGGGGAAGCCCTCTGCCACCGCGAGCGAGATCCGCTCGAGCGCCTGCCGCTCCGCACCCTCGCGGTTGCGCAGCCAGTCGTGGTGGCCGAGGCCGTCGAAGGAGACGTTGAGGGAGGGGAGCGGGTCCATGAACGTCTTCCATTCCTCGAGCAGCTCGCGCGTGAGGAGGGAGGCGTTCGTGTTGATGTGGCCGACCATCATGCTCCGGGCGTAGATCTCGCGGAGGAGCCAGGGAAAGTCCGGATGCACGAGGGGCTCGCCGCCGGTGAGGTTCACCTGCTGGAAGCCGCAGGCCTCGATCTCGTCGAGGAGCCGCTCGAGCTGCGCGCGGCCCATCTCGCCCAAAAGCGGCGCGTTGTCGCTCGCCATGAAGCAATGGCGGCAGTTGAAGTTGCACCTGCCGGTGACGGTGAGCCGCGCCGTCGACATGAAGCGGTTGCCCGCGGTCCTCAGGCGCTGCCAGGGATGGAGGGAGGGCGCCTCTTCGCCAGCGCCTGCGCAGGCGGGCGCGATGAGGCCCTTCTCCAGCAAGGAGCGGAGGGACGCGGAGGCGAGCTGCTCGGGCGCGAGCGGCCTCTCGCCATCGCAGGCGAGCGCGAGCCAGAACTCCCCCGCCGACAGGGGCGTGGCGCCGAGCGCCCCACGCCGCACGGCGGCAAAGGGCACGTCGGCCCAGCTCCGCAGCGCGACGCCCTCCGCGAGGATGTAGCGGCTCGCGGGAGCGGTTTCATTTCTGCCCATGGCACTCCCCTCGCAAAGGCCCCTCGGCCACATCAGAACTTCAGGTCGTGAATCCGCTGGACACCGCACGCGTCGCACAACTCGTTCAGGCGCCTGTCGAATGAAAACACCGTTGCGTCGAGTCTTCTCGCGAGAACGAGATAGGCGATATCGTAGACGGGATGATTGAGTCTCAACGCCTCCGTAAGGGTTTCGGGAAGCAAGTCCTCGGTTGGCCAAAGCATATCCATGAGCGCCAGGCCATTGTTGTAGAAATCAACGGCGTTCCTCGAGTTGATTTCCTTGCGGATGACCTGATTTCGGACGGCACTCGCCATTTCGATACGAAAGAAAGTCGGGGCAATGCACGTCTCTTCCGGAGCCATGAGACCCTGGAGCGATCGCCCATCGATTGAGTTCTTAACAATCTCGACCGCCGCGCTCGTGTCCAGAACGATCATGCTTACTCGCCCCTTACATATGCGTCGAGATCAGCAAAGATTTCCTGCTTTTGTTCCGGCGTAAGCGACGGAAGGCTTTCTATGATCTGGCGATCGCGCTCTGCGCGCCCTTCCCTCACGAGTCGCGCCGAATCAATGGGATCGTCTTCAGACCCGATGGGTCCTCGGGCGTCGATGCGCGCAAAGAGCTCTGCGCGCCTTTTCGCCCGGCGCTCCCGCTCCTCGGGATCCTCTTCGAGCGCCCTCAGCCACGACGCCCTCGACTCGCGGAAGACATGATCGCCCACCTTCGCATAGATCTCGTCCTGCGCGTTGAGCCCCTTCACGATGAAGTAGACGGCCTCCTGCGAGAGGCTCCGCCGATCGAGCTTGGCCCGCTCCTTCAGCTGCTGGTACACGTCGTCGGGAAAATCCCTCACCTGCAGGGCCGGCATGGCGCTCCTTCCGTCGTTGCATGCATAATTCATGAATATAGCATAGTCATGCGCAAGAATACTCGATGATCGTCACGCTGCAATGGCGCACAGGGCATGCCCCCTTTGCTACACTCCCCTTCGCGAAGTGGGCCGGACGGCCGCGCTCGAGGCGTCTCGCCTCGTGTGAGGAAAGTCCGGGCTCCACAGGGCAGGATGCCAGCTAACGGCTGGGCAGAGCGATCCGACGGAAAGTGCCGCAGAAAAGAAGACTCCCAGTGGCCTCGGCGCGCCCGAGGCAAACGGAAAAGCTGAAACGGTGGTGTAAGAGACCACCAGCGTCCCGGCAACGGGGCGGCT
Source organism: uncultured Atopobiaceae bacterium (assembly GCA_947581665.1). Taxonomy (GTDB): domain Bacteria; phylum Actinomycetota; class Coriobacteriia; order Coriobacteriales; family Atopobiaceae; genus CANRLS01. The sequence continues at coordinate 2,838 of CANPVI010000219.1, forward strand.
TGGCAAACCCCATCCGGAGCAAGGGC
>CANPVI010000220.1 GCA_947581665.1 uncultured Atopobiaceae bacterium
CTCCGGCTGCACGCTCGGGCTCATCATCGCGACCTTCCTCTTCTCGCGATCGCAATCGGCGCGCGCCGTCTGCGGCCTCGGCCTCCTGCCCGGCATCTTCGAGATCAACGAGCCGATCATCTACGGCTACCCGATCGTCTACAACCTCCCGCTCATGGTGGCCTTCGTACTCTGCGCGCTCATCGGCTACGCGGGAAGCTACTTCATGACGGTCCTCGGGCTCATGCGTCCCTGCGTGATCACCATCGCGTGGACGACTCCGCCCTTCATCAACTCGTTCCTCGCCACGGCGGGGGATTTCCGCGCACCGGTCTGCCAGCTCGCGCTCATGATCATCATCACGGTCGTCTACACCGCGTTCATGAAGGTCGCCGAGGTCACGGGCTCCGGATTCAGCGATACGGACGTGCTCGGCGATGGCCTCCTCGGCTCCGAGGAGGCCATGGAGGCCGCCGAGGGGAAGTGAGCGCGCTACGTCCCGGCCTCGCGCCCCTCGTGGCACGTGAGGCGCGACGTGGCGCACCGCGCTTGGAGGGAACTCATGGATACTTCGGGCACCCTTGAGACGGGACTTCGTCGAGATGAGGCCTACGAGCTGCTGCTTCGCTTCAACGAGGATCCGTACCACATCAAGCACGCCGAGATCCTCGAGGCGCTCATGCGCCACTTCGCCGAGGAATACGACCCCGAGAACGTCGAGTTTTGGAGCCAGGTGGGGCTCCTGCACGACCTCGATTGGGAGCGGTTTCCCGAAGAGCACACCGTGAAGGCAGAGGAAATCCTCGCCGAGGCCGGTGCCTCGCCCGAGCTTGGCTACGCCATTCGCACGCACGTCTTCTCCCACGACGACACGGCGCCCAAGCCGGTGGCCAAGATGGAGCGGATGCTCTTCGCGATGGACGAGCTCTCGGGCCTCATCAACGCCTGCACCCTCGTGCGTCCGTCAAAGAGCGTGCGCGACATGAACCTGAAATCCCTCAAGAAGAAGTTCAAGCAGCGGAGCTTCGCGGCCGGCTGCAATCGCCAGGACATCGAGCTCGGCGCGTACCTCAACGACCTCACCACCGATGAGCTGCTCGCGCTCGGCCTTGAGGCCATGCAGGCGATCGCCGAGGCCGGCGGCCCTGTGGACTGACGACGTGAGGGATCTCGGACACGACGACCTTGGCGCGTTCCATGGCTGAGCGCATCCACGTGGTCCATCCCTTCGGACCCATCTTCGATTCCGAGAGCCGCGTGCTCATGCTCGGCACGCTTCCCTCGCCGAAGGCGCGCGAGGTCGGCATTCCCTACGGGCATCCGCAAAATCGCTTCTGGCCGGTGCTCGCCGCGCTCTTCGACGAGCCGTTGCCGAGCGATGCATCTGGCAAACGCGCGCTCGCGCTTCGCCACCACGTGGCCATCTGGGATACGATCAGCGAATGCGACATCGAGGGCGCCTCCGACGCGAGCATCAGACACGTCGTGCCCTCGGACCTCTCTCGCGTGCTCGATTCGGCTCCCATCCAGGCGATCTTCGCCACGGGGACGAAATCAGGCCAACTCTATCGGCGCTACCAGGAGCCCGTGACCGGTCGAGCGATCACCGTGCTCCCGTCGACGAGTCCCGCGAATGCGCGCCTGCGTCTCCCGGACCTCATCGAGTGCTATCGCGTGATACTTCGCTACCTCTGAGCGGGCGCGGCACGGATGAGGGGCCACCCGTCCGAGGCGAAGTTCTGCCGGGCTTTGGGCAAGGCGATGCGAAGCGTGATCACCGCTTCGCAACCTCACTGGTAGAAGCGCCCGCTCGCCCTGCGGCATTTCGAGGGCGAAAAGACGATTTGCTATCCTCTATCGGGTATTCGTCGGAGCCTTTCGCGTGTTTGGAGCGGGACACGATGGGTCGTTCTGGCGGCGGTTTCTCAGGCGGAGGCCACTCCGGTGGCGGTGGGTCGTCGGGTGGCCACTCCGGTGGCGGAGGCCATGTTTCGGGCAATCGCTCCATGGGCGGGCGCTCAGGAGGACGTTCGACGGGAGGGCCGGGCTACGGCGGGCCGGGCTACGGACGACCCATGATGGGCGGCCCGTTCGGTGGATTCTCACCCTTTGGGCGCAGGCCGATGATGGGCGGTCCCATGATGGGAGGGCCCTTGATGGGAGGGCCCATGATGGGCGGCCCCGTGAGGCGCATGCCCTACGGCGGGGGCGGTTGCGGCTACTTCGGGCTCATCGGGCTCGTGGTGCTGCTCGTCGTCATCATCTTCTTCTTCGCGATGCCGCTCTCGATGTGCTCGACTCCCTACTACGCCGACTACTCCTCGGGGAGCTCGGTGGAGGTGCCGACGAACACCATCGAGCGCGAACCGCTTCCGCTTTCAGCGGCGCAGCAGACCGAGTTCTACATGGACGCGGACGGCTCGTGGATCGCCGACCCCTCGGTGCTCGAGGCCGGACTTCGCGAGTTCTGGCAGGAAACCGGGGTCTATCCCTTCCTCTACATCGCGCCGAACGGCTCGCTCACCTCGGGTGCCCAGTGCCATGAGGTCGCGGAGAACATCTACGACCAGCTCTTCACCGATTCCGCGCATATGGTGCTCGTCTTCTGCGACGACGGCTATGGGGGCTTCAGCTACGGCTACGAGATCGGCACACAGGCCCAAACGGTGATGGACGACGCGGCGGTGGAGACGCTCGTGGCCTACCTCGAGCGCTACTACTATTCCGCGCCCACCGAGGACCAGATGTTCGCCGACGCCTTCACGAGCACCGCGAAGACCATCATGCACGTGGAGCAACCGGCGTACGTCTCCGCGATGCCGATCATCATCATCGCCGTGGTGGCGGTGGTGATCGTCGCGGTCGTCTACCACATC
>CANPVI010000221.1 GCA_947581665.1 uncultured Atopobiaceae bacterium
GGCCTGCTGGGTGGTGAGCAGGTGCTCGCCCGTGGCCCTGTTGTAGAGGCGCATCACGGTCGTGCCCGTGGCCGGGGCCACGCCCTCGACGGTGAGGGTGCCACTCGGCGCGCTGCCGTCGACGTTCCCGGCGCCACTGATGACCACGTTCTCGATGCTGTAGCGCCCCTGGGTCGCTGCTGAGACGGTGTTCACGGGAATGGTCACCGTGTAGGGGCCGGAGCCCGTGACGGAGACATCGCCCAGCGTGACGCCGTTGGCGGCACCGTTGTTGCCCGAGGAGCCAGCAGACGGACCCACAAGAGTGATTTGAGCTTTGACCTTGCCGGCGATTTGCAGCGCAGAGGCATTGATCGGGAGGTCATCGAGGCTGGTGATGGGGCCTGCCTTGTAGGCGCTGGCCTCGCCGGCCGCCTCCGCGGCGATGGAGGCTGTGAAGGTCGCCGATTCGCCCGCCCTGACGATCGCGGGAGAGCCGCCGAGGGAGCCGTTGCCCTGCCAGGCGAGGGTGCCGTAGAAGGCGTAGTAGACCGCGTTCTCGGTCACGCCAGAGGGGACGGCGCCGATCGGCGCGTAGGTGAAGAAGGGGGCCTTCTCGCCCTGCTGCGCGTACCAGCCGAGGAGCGTGGCGCTGGTGAGCCCGGTGGCGCCGGTGGGCGCAGCGCTGGGGAGCGCGGAGACTGCTGCGGCATCATCGGCGCCGGGGTTCGTGCCGCCCACGAGCGTGCCCTCGCCTGGTTTGGTGAGGTAGGTGATGGTGGCGCAGGCGGTATTGCTGCCATTCGTAATCACGGCCCCAGCGTTGTTGTCCTTGTTGTTAGCCGGCGCGACAGTCGGATACGGGGAGGCGCTGGCAGATTGGACGTTGCCGTTGAAGGTTACCTGATAGGAGACGGGGATTTGGGCCGTGGGGCTCTCGAGGGAAGCGGGGGCGCTCTTCTTGCCGGTGTAAATGCCGCTCAGGCTGGGAGAGACGAGGGTCTGGCCCTTCTTGGCGCCGGCCTGGACGGTCACGGTGCCGGAGCCCTTCTGGTTGTTCGTGACGTAGATGTAGCCATTGGTGGTTCCAACGCCGAGGACGGGATTCTTCGCGTCGGCGCCGGTGCTCACGTCCGCCATGTTGGCGTTGACGACGACATTGTCGGCGAGCGCGGGCGTGTTGGCGACGGAGAACACCGGGTCGACGGCGAGCACGTAGGCGTACCCATTGCCTGGCGTGCTCCCGACGCTAGCCGCTTGGGTCCCGTTGTTTACGACCATGAAGCCGTTGCCCTCGCCCTTGGCCAGCGAGCTCACATTGGGGCTTACCGTGAGGCCGAGGGAGCTGATGGGGTTGGGGTAGATCTTGGCGGTGCTTCCGGGAAGGCTAGTGCGGTCAAAGCTCTGAGGACTGCTGGACATGCCGGCGAAGCCGCGCACGAGGACCTGGAGCTGAGGATCCTCGGCGCCCTCGGTGCCGCTCTGGGCGACCCAGAGGTAGGGATAGCCGCTCCCGGTGGTCACCTGAACGGTGCCGCCGGTGTTGTAGTTGAAGGCGCCCACTACACTGTCGTCCGCTGTGCCCGTCGCGATCGCCTCGACCGTCGGGCCGTCGTCAACGGCGTCATTTGAATTCGCGTTCGTGATGGTGAGGGAGTTGGCATTATCCCGCAGCTTGACGCCGGCGGTGAGGCCGGTCGCGCTGAGGTCGCCGCCGGTGACGGCGATGTTGCCGTTCTCGGCGACGACGCCTTCGGCGCCGGCGGAGACGGCGGTGATAGAGCCGCCGTCGAGAGCGACCGCGTTATCGGTCGCAGAGGCGGTGATTGCGGCGGCGCCCGTGATGGCGGGCTGTACGCCGGCCTCGCTGGGCACGTTGGTGGACTCGGCGCTGAGCTCGCTCTCGGTCACGGTTATTTTCCCGCTCGCAGCGATGCCGGAGCCGGCGGAGGATACGGTGAGCTGGGCGCCTTCTACGTCTGAGGAGCCGACGTTGAGGATGCCGCAGCTGAGGCCGGTCGCGGCGCCGCCCTCGGTCGCGGTGGTAGCCACCGTCATGGTGCCGAGCACGTCGAGCCGGCCGCTGCCGAGATCGACCGCGTTCTCAGCGCCCGCGTTGGCGGTTGCGTTGAGCTCGCAGTCCTCGGCGACGGTGACGCCCATGGACGTGGACACGGTGGTCGTGCCGCCTGGGTTGTTGTTAACGAGGGAAAGGGTCGGAGTGTCGTCGAGCTCGCTCAGCTTCACCTGGCTCGAGGCGCCGTTCGCGCTGATAACGAGATTTGCCTCGTTCGTCCCATAGCCGACGAGAAGTTTGAGAGACTCGATGGTCGAGACGAACGTCGCGCTGGTGGAGTTGGCGCTGAGCTCGAGCGACCCGTCGCCGGCGAGGATGAGGTTGGCGAGGCTGCCCACCTCGCCCTTCCCGACGGTGATGGCGCTACGCCCGCCGGACGACACCGTGTTCTCCCCGTCGAGGACGATGACCAGGTTGGCCATACTACTCGTCCCCGAGCTTGTCACGGTGATGGGAATCCCGGTGGTGACGTTCGCGGTCCAGTTCGAGAGCGTAATGACGGGGACGTTCGTCGCGCTATTCATGCCGACGAGGTCGATCGTGATCGGCGCGGTGGCCGTGCCCGAAAGAGTGACGGCGTTGACGCTCGTGCTGGGTGTGATCGTATTGGTGTCGGTGTTGATGACTTCGAGCACGTTGCCGGTGCCATCCGACGCTTTGATAGTGCAGCCGGCGATGGTTGCAGACACAGCGTCCTGCGCCTCGGCGGGCGCGGCGGCCGCGGGCTGCGCCACGACCACGGCCGCGACGAGGGCGACGAGCGCCGCGAGCGCCCCCGCCCAGA
>CANPVI010000222.1 GCA_947581665.1 uncultured Atopobiaceae bacterium
CTTGATCGTCCTTTCCGTGATCCTTGCCATCATCTGCATCATCTGGGTGCTTCCCATGGTGGCCGTCGTCATCAACTCGTTCAAACTCAACACGTTCGTGAAAACCGAGACTTTCGCGCTGCCCACCGCCGAGAGCTTCGCCGGCTGGGGGAACTTCATCAAGGGCGTGACGCTTGGCAACTACAACTTCTGGCTTGCCACGTGGTACAGCGCGTTCATCACCATCGCATCAAGCGCGCTCATCCTGCTCTTCACCTCGATGGCGGCGTGGTACATCGCGCGCGTCGACTCGATCTTCTGCAAGATCGTCTATTTCCTCTGCATCTTCTCGATGGTCGTGCCGTTCCAGATGGTGATGTTCACCCTCTCGAGGACGGCGACGCAGCTCCACCTCGACACGCCATGGACCATTCCGATCATCTACCTCGGATTCGGCGCGGGGCTCGCGATCTTCATGTTCGTGGGCTTCGTGAAGAGCATCCCGCTTGAGATCGAAGAGGCCGCGGCCATCGACGGCTGCAGCCCGGTGCGCACGTTCTTCAACGTCGACGTGCCGATGCTGCGCCCGACGATGATCTCCGTGGGCATCCTCGAGATCATGTGGGTGTGGAACGACTACCTCCTGCCGTACTTGGTGCTCGACGTCGAGAAGTACCGCACGATCCCGATCTTCATCCAGTACCTCAAGGGCTCGTACGGCACCGTCGACCTCGGTGCCACCATGGCGCTCATCCTATTGGCCATCATCCCCGTTATCGTCTTCTATCTCTGCGCCCAGAAGTACATCATCGAGGGCGTGGCGGCAGGCGCAGTGAAGGGCTAGGAAGGCAAGCATGGACAGGTCCTCTGGCATTCTCCTTCCCGTGACCTCGCTGCCGTCTCCGTATGGCATAGGGACGCTGGGCAAGGATGCCCGTGACTTCATCGACTTCATGTCCCAGGCCGAGCAGGCTTGGTGGCAGGTGCTGCCCGTAGGCCCCACGAGCTACGGCGACTCGCCGTACCAGAGCCCGTCGGCCTTTGCGGGCAACCCGTATCTCATCGACCTCGACATGCTCGTCGAAGATGGACTCATCTCCACGGGGGAGATAGAGGAGTGCTTCTGGGGCGAGGATCCGGGCAAGGTGGATTACAAGGTCCTTTACGACAACCGCATGAACGTCCTGCACAAGGCGTGCGAGCGCGGCTGGGAGCGCGACGAGTCCAAGGTCGAGGAGTTCGTCTCCGACAACAACTGGATCCACGATTACGCGATCTTCATGGCCGTGAAGCGCCACTTCGGCATGGTCTCCTGGATCGAGTGGCCCGAGGAGGACATCCGCCTCCACGAGTCAGACGCCATCAAGCGCTACCAGGAAGAGCTCGCCGACGACGTGCGGTTCTACACCTACGTCCAGTACCTGTTCTTCAGCCAGTGGGAGGAGCTGCGCGCCTACGCCAAGGAGAAGGGCGTCGGCATCATCGGCGACCTCCCCATCTACGTGGCGCTCGATTCGGCTGACGTGTGGGCCGATCCCCAGAGCTTCCAGCTGGACGACAAGAACGTGCCCACCGAGGTGGCGGGCGTTCCGCCCGACAAGTTCTCCGCGGACGGGCAGCTCTGGGGCAACCCGCTCTACAACTACGAGGCCATGCAGGATGATGGCTACAGCTGGTGGATCCGCCGCATGGCCGGCGCCGCCAAGCTCTACGACGCGGTGCGCGTCGACCACTTCCGCGGCTTCGAGAGCTACTGGGCGGTGCCCTATGAGGAGACCACGGCGCGCATCGGGCGCTGGGTGAAGGGCCCGGGGATGAAGCTCCTCGGCGTCCTCAAGGCCCATTTCCCCGATCTCGTGGTCATCGCCGAAGACCTCGGCTATCTCACCCCCGAAGTGAGGGAGATGGTCGCCGAATCCGGCTTCCCCGGCATGGAGGTCCTCGAGTTCGCCTTCGACGCGAGGGACAGCGCCGGCTCGTTCCCGTACACCTACAAGCGCAACTGCGCCTGCTACACGGGCACGCACGACAACGTCCCCATCATGGGCTGGGTGAACGAGGCCGATCTAGGCGACGTGGCCTGGGCGCGCAGGTACTTCGACTGCGACGACAACAACGACCTCAACTGGGCGTTCATCCGCGGTGGCATGGAGAGCGTCGCCGATTTCTTCGGCGCGCAAATGCAGGACTACCTGGGGCTCGACTCGACGTCGCGCACCAACACCCCGGGCATCCTCGGGGGCAACTGGCAGTGGAGGCTGCTCCCCGGGCAGCTCACCCCTGAGCTCGCCAATCGCATCGCCGACATCACGCGACTTTATGGAAGGAGCGCGAAACACCAATGGCAGAAGTAGTGCTCGAGCACATCGAGAAGATCTATCCGAACACGGAGCCGAAGAAAAAGAAGAAGCCCAAGAAGGGCCAGCCGGCCGAGCCGGAGAAGAAGTCCAACCTGAAGATCACCGACGAGGGCGTCGTCGCCGTCGAGGACTTCAACCTTAAAGTAGCCGACCGCGAGTTCGTCGTGCTCGTCGGCCCCTCCGGCTGCGGCAAGTCCACGACCCTTCGCATGGTGGCCGGCCTCGAGTCCATCACCCGCGGCACGCTCACCATCGACGGCCAGGAGATGAACGACGTGGCCCCGAAGGACCGCGACATCGCCATGGTCTTCCAGAACTATGCGCTCTATCCGCACATGACCGTGCGCGATAACCTCGCTTTCCCGCTGAAGCTCCGCAAGGTCGACCCGGAGGAGATCAACAAGAAGGTCGAAGAGGCCGCGCAGATCCTCGGCATCACGCAGTTCCTCGACCGCAAGCCCAAGGCCCTCTCCGGTGGCCAGCGCCAGCGCGTG
>CANPVI010000223.1 GCA_947581665.1 uncultured Atopobiaceae bacterium
TGGGATCCGACGTGCAGGACCTCGAGGTCGGCCAGAAGGTGACCATCGAGCCGCAGGTCACGTGCGGCGAGTGCTACCCCTGCACGCACGGCAAGTACAACCTCTGCGAGAACCTCAAGGTCATGGGCTTCCAGACGACGGGCACCGCGTCGCGCTACTTCGCCGTCGACGCGTCGAAGGTGACGCCGCTTCCCGGGAGCATGTCCTTCGAGCACGGCGCCATGATCGAGCCACTCGCCGTGGCGGTGCACGCGGTGCGGCAGATGGGAGAGGTCGAGGGGCTGGACGTGTGCGTGATCGGCGCCGGCCCCATCGGAAACCTCGTCGCGCAGGTGGCCAAGGGCCTCGGCGCGCATAAGGTGCTCATCACCGACGTCTCCGACCTGCGGCTTTCCATCGCGCGCGCGTGCGGCATCGACGAGGCCGTGAACACGCGCGAGAAGGACTTCGGCGAGGCGCTCCTTGAGGCCTTTGGGCCGAGCAAGGCCGACGTCATCTACGACTGCGCGGGCAACAACGTGACGATGGGGCAGGCGATCGCGAACGCGCGCAAGGGCTCCGTGATCGTGCTCGTGGCGGTCTTCGCCGGCATGGCCACCGTCGACCTCGCCGTCTTGAACGACCACGAGCTCGACCTCAAGACCTCGATGATGTATCGCCATCCCGACTACGTGGAGGCCATTCGCCTCGTCGAGGAGGGCAAGGTGCACCTCGCGCCGCTCGTGTCGAAGCACTTCCCGTTCGAGCGCTACCTCGACGCCTACCGCTACATCGACGAGAACCGCGAATCGACGATGAAGGTCATCATCGACGTGCAGGAATAGTCGCAACCGGATGCGGGGCGATCCCGCGCGTTTGCAAACATTTGAAAAAACATGCCCTTTTACGAGGGGATCGCGCGCTAGCATCCTCCCTGGGAGAGTTCGATGGGGGGATGCGACGTGTTTGAGTGGAAAGAGACGCGGATCGGCTCGCACAACATGTTCGAGGGCTATGACGCCGAGAGCTGCATCGAGGCGTGGATCGGCCTCACGCCGGAGGGCGAGGACGATCGAGCGGTGAAGTGGCACTGGGAAAGCGACGAGGATAGCGAGCGCGGCCTCGTCTACATCGACGACAAGGGCGTCGGCTGGGCCATGAACGAGGCCATGCAGCGCGTCGAGCGCAGCGCCGAGCTGGAAAGCCGCTCCTGGTCCAACCGCTGAGGATTGGCGCCTCGCAACTAAAGATCGATGCGCGTGGTTGCGGTCCGATACACCGCGCCATCGGCACGCTTTCCTATCGCCACGATCTCCATCACCTCGATGCGGCCTTCCATTTCGCGAAAGACGATGCGAAGCCCGAGCTTGCGATGCTTGATCTTGCGACAGCCAGCGAGCGCGCCCGAGAGGGGTTGCCCTGCCTCCATGCCCCGTTCTTGGATGCGCGCGAGCCCCTTGTCGACGACGATTCGCTCGGATGCGTCGAGGCGCCGGTAGTCGTCTTTCGAATAGGCAGTCCAGAGCAATTCATAGGCCATGATTACTCCCAGCCATCTTCCTCGCTGAACTGCGTTGCCCTCGAAGCGGGGCTGCGAACCTCGTCATCCGTGTAGCGGGCGAGGGGCTCTTCTCGGAGGCGATACGCCGCCTCTTGGAGCACGAGCGCCTCTTCGAGCTCTTCCACCTGATGCACGAGATGCTCGTACTGCCCGCGCGTGAGCATGACCCCGCTCACCGTGCCATGGCTCAGCACGTAGACCCCGTTGCCCGATTCTTGGGAGCGCTCGAATACCGCGATGGGGGAGCGCTTGACTTCGGTGATGCTCGTGGTCGGGACATCGAGTGTGCGCATGGGTGGAACCTTCCTTCTGAATGCTTAAAATAAGATTAATTATAGCTGTAAATTAGTCTATTTAAACACTGTAAAACTATTTCTCACGCACACTCACCAAGGCCCGCGGCGAGATTCCGTAGCGTGCCTTGAAGGCGCGATAGAAGTTCGAGCTGTTGCGATAGCCGAGCATTTGGGCGATCTCCTCCACGGAGAGCGACGTCTCGCGAAGGAGCGTCTCGGCGCGCTCCATTCGCTGCTCGCAGACGAGCTCGGTGAAGGTGCGTCCGGTCTCCTTGCGGATGAGGGTGGAGAGGTAGTTCGGGTGGTAGTTGAAGTGGCGCGCCGCTTGGGCGAGGGTGGGCGCGTCGCTCTGCTCGGCCACGTAGGCGAGCACGCGCGCCGAGAGGCTTTGCTCCCTTTCGTCCTTGGAGTTCGCGCGATAGGCGCGCGCCACCTGCATCATGAGCGCGAGCGCCATCGGCTTGAGGATCGCCTGGGTGTCGAACTTCGGCTTCGCGTACTCGATGATCATCTGGTTCAGCAGGGCGCGCACGCGTGACTCGTCCTCGCCAAAGCGCAGGTGGATGGCATCGTCGGAGAGCTGGTTGGTCTCGGGCTTGATGAAGAACTGCAGCATGTGGTCGTCGTAGGCGAGGGTGGGCAGGAACTCGTGGACGAAGGCCTCGCGCTGGATGAGGACGCCGACGACGATGTAGGGGTGCTCGCCCGTGGGGCGAAGGGCATAGCCGGTGTGGGGCTGGCCCACGTAGCACTCGCCTTCGCGGATGGTGATGAGGTTGTCCGGTCGTGCGGAAAGCGCCTCGTAGTCGCCTTGGTAGGCGAAGTTGTAGAAGAAGAACCCGTGGCGGTGGAAGTGCTCGTGCACGGCCACGTCCTTGAGCACCATCACCATGATGGTTTCGTCCGGCCTGCCGAGCCAGCGAAAGTACGTCTCGCCGGGGATACCAGTCTCCTCCGGCCGGTAGGTCCAGTCGTAGGTGGCGAAG
>CANPVI010000224.1 GCA_947581665.1 uncultured Atopobiaceae bacterium
TTGTTGGCACGGTGGCCGGCGAGGAAGGCCTCGGTGTTCTCGCGCAGGAGCCGCTTCTGGCGCTCGTAGCCAACGAGGTCGTCGAGGGCGACCGGTCTTTGGCCCTCGACGGCGACGAGCTCGGGCGCGAAGCCCCCCTCGCCCGCCACCACGCGGAAGAGCTCGCCTTGGCCGAGCTCGCCGGTGCCATAGTCGTGGTGGAATGCCGCCACCTGCCGAAGCATCGCCTCGGCGTCGTTCGCGGAGACGGCTTTAGCGAGGGAGCGCGCGAGTCGTTTCAGGCGCCTCCCGGCCTCGGCCTTCGGCGCCCCCGAGGGATCGTGGGTGAAGTCCCTCGCCACGGCGAGGGCCGCCGGGAGCCTGAGGTCGAACCAGCGCAGGTAGTGGGCCATGTCGTCTTGCGCCAGACGCCAGAGGCTGTCCTCGGCGGCGTCTCTGCGCTCCGAGGCGAGCGAGAACGGGTTCACGCTCTTCGCGAGGGACTCCGCCAGGGCCGCGTGCCAGAGGTCGCCCTCCCAGCCGTAGGCGACGGCCGCCTCGACGAGGGAGCGGAGCGCCGGCGCCCAATCGGCCCTGCCGGCGGCGGCCTCCAGCACCTGTGCCACCAAAGGGCTCGCCCCGTAGAGGACGGGTAGCGCTTCCCGTGCGTTCCCACCGCCCATGGCTACGAGAGGACCGCGCCCTTGTCGGCCGAGGAGACGAGCTTGGCGTAGCGAGCGAGGTAGCCGCCCTTGACCTTGGGCTCCGGGCACGTCCAGGCCGCTCGGCGCTCGGCGAGCACGTCGGGCGGCACGTCGAGGAAGATCGCGTGGTTAGGGATGTCGATGGAGATGAGGTCGCCCTCCTCCACGAGGCCGATGAGGCCGCCGGCGGCCGCCTCGGGGCTCACGTGGCCGATGGAGGCGCCGCGGGTGGCGCCGGAGAAGCGGCCGTCGGTGATGAGGGCTACCGAATCGTCCAGCCCCATGCCGCAGATGGCTGACGTGGGGTTCAACATCTCGCGCATGCCGGGGCCACCCTTGGGGCCCTCGTAGCGGATGACCACCACGTCGCCGGGCTCGATGCCGCCGTCGTAGATGACCTGGATGGCCTCCTCCTCGGAGTCGAACACCCGTGCGGGTCCCGCGTGGACCATCATCTCGGGGTTTACGGCGCTCTGCTTCACCACGCACCCGTCGGGGGCGAGGTTGCCATAGAGGACGGCGATGCCGCCGGATTGGCTGAAGGGATCGCCCATGGGCCGGATGACGCGGTCGTCTCTGACCGTGGCATGCGCGATGTTCTCGGCGACCGTCTTGCCGGAGACGGTGATGCCGCTCGTATCCAGAAGCCCCACGCGGGCGAGCTCGGCCATGACCGCGTAGACGCCGCCCGCCTGGTGGAGATCCTCGATGTAGGCGTCTCCCGCAGGAGCCAGATGGCAGAGGTTGGGGGTCGCGTCGGAGATCTCGTTCACCATGGAGATGTCGATGTCCACACCGGCGTCGTGGGCGATGGCCGGCAGGTGGAGCATCGTGTTCGTGGAGCAGCCGAGGGCCATGTCCACGGTCTCAGCATTGCGGAAGGCGGCCGGCGTCATGATGTCGCGGGGCCGGATGTCTCGCTCGATGAGCTCCATGATCTTCATGCCGCTCTCCTTGGCGAGCCTGAGCCTCGCCGAGTAGACTGCGGGGATCGTGCCGTTTCCCTCCAGCGCCATGCCGATGGCCTCGGTGAGGCAGTTCATGGAGTTGGCCGTGTACATGCCCGAGCAGCTGCCGCAGGTGGGGCAGCAGTTCTCGGTGTAGGTGGCCACGCCGTCCTCGTCGAGGGTGCCCGCGTGGTAGGCTCCCACGGCCTCGAACATGTGGGAGAGGCAGGTGCGCCGGCCGTCGGGGAGCGTGCCCGCGAGCATGGCGCCGCCGGAGACGAAGATCGTGGGGATGTTCAGCCTCCCAGCCGCCATGAGGAGGCCGGGGACGTTCTTGTCGCAGTTGGGGATCATCACGAGGCCGTCGAACTGGTGCGCGATGGCCATGGCCTCCGTGGAGTCGGCGATGAGCTCGCGGCTGGCGAGCGAGTACTTCATACCGACGTGGCCCATGGCGATCCCGTCGCAGACGGCGATGGCCGGGAACATGACGGGCGTCCCGCCGGCGGCGTAGACGCCGTCCTTGACGGCCCGGGCGACCTTGTCGATGTTCATGTGCCCGGGCACGATCTCGTTGAAGGAGCTCACCACGCCCACGAGCGGGCGGGAGAGCTCCTCGTCCGTGTAGCCGAGGGCGTAGAGGAGGCTCCGGTTGGGAGCGCGATCGACCCCCAGCTTCACCTGATCGCTGCGCATGCTTCGCTTCCCTTCGTACGTCGAGCGCGCGTCATGGACGCGCCTTAGTTGGATGCGGCGTCGAGGCCCTTGTCGCCCTCGTCGGCGTCCTTCCAGAGCATGTTGTCACGCAGCTCGCGCCCGATCTTCTCCATGGGGTGCGCGGCGAGCATGTCGCGCTTGGAGTTGAAGAACGTGCGGCCGTTCTTGTTCTCGGCGATCCAGCGGCCGGCGAAGGAACCGTCCTGGATGTCCGCGAGGACGGCGCGCATGTTGGCCTTGATCTGGTCGTGGGGCAAGACGCGCGGGCCGCTCACGTATTCGCCGTACTCGGCGGTGTCGGAGATGGAGTAGTTCATGGCCGCCACGCCGCCCTTGTTGATGAGGTCGATGATGAGCTTCATCTCGTGGATGCACTCGAAGTAGGCGTTCTCGGGCGCGTAGCCGGCCTCGCAGAGCACCTCGAAGCCGCACTGCATGAGGTCCACGACGCCGCCGCAGAGCACGGTCTGCTC
>CANPVI010000225.1 GCA_947581665.1 uncultured Atopobiaceae bacterium
CCGGTGATGGGGCCGAGGGGGCCGTGGAAGCCGTGGAAGCCGTGGAAGCCGTGGAAGCCGTGGAAGCCGTGGAAGCCGTGGAAGCCGAGATCGCCAGTCCGGAGGCCACTGCGGTGCTCGACGCGCGCGCCCTTCGCCAGGCCATGCGCTCCGCAAAGCCGTCTCGTGGCACCGCGCGCGTGCGCGAGGCCGATATCGACGCGGTGCTCGCGCTCTTTGCCGAGGGTCCGCTCGATTCCGTGCCGATGGAGCAGATCGTGACGCGTGGGCTTGGGAAGATGAGCTACGCGAGCGAGGGCTTCGCCACGGTGGACTTGCCCGATGGCACGCGCTACTTCTGGGGCACCGACGTGATCGAGGCCAAGCGGGCGATGGCGCGCCAGACGCGCCCGAGCCTCGCCGTGGTGCTCTCGCCCGAGCTCGAGGGGGTCTTGAGGCGCACGTTCTCGGCAAACGAGGCGAGCATGCCCTATACGCTCGTGGTGTACGAGGGCACCGATCCCTTGCCCGTGGAGGCGGAGCTCGACGTGCGCACGCTCGCGCCGAGCTGGGCAAGCGTCATTCGCAAGGCCTACAGCTTCCCCGAGGGCGCGAGCGCGGCGGAGATCGCGCATCTCCTCGCGAAGGGGCAGATCCTCGGGGGCTTCGATCTCGACAACCAGCTCGTGGGATTCATCGGCGAGCATCCGGACGGCGCCCTCGGCATGCTCGAGGTCTTCCCGCGGGCGCGCAGGCGCGGCTACGGTTCCGCGCTCCTCGCCGCCAAGGCGAACGAGCACCTCGCCAAGGGGTGGACGCCGTTCAGCCAGGTGATGGCGGTGAACGAGGCGTCGCTCGCCCTGCATAAGGCGCTCGGCTTCGAGGTCGTGAAGACCCGCCAGATCTACATCCCCATGGAGGGTTCGCGGTGAGCGCCGTGGAGTGCCCCGCCACCCAAGGCGGATTCGCCCTCGAGGAATCGTTCAACGGCATCTGCGCGGAGCTTGGCGGCGACATCGAGAGCCGCGGCGCCGGGGACGTCTATCTGGCCACCACGCACGCGCTCTACCACGGCCAGCCGCTCTCATGGGCCTTCACGCCGAAGGTCTTCACCGTCGAGGGGGCCCGCTACCTCGCGCACATCGCCGAGACCATGGGCTCCATCATGGAGAAGGTCACGCGGGGCTTTCGCGAGAGCGAGGAGGTGCGCGCCGCCTTCGGCCTTCCGGAGGAGGTCGAGCGACTCTGCCTCCTTCCCACGGGCTACGCCTCGGAGATCCCGCTCGCACGCGTGGACATCTTCCTGAACGAGCACACGGGCGAGTTCTGGTTCTGCGAGCTCAACACTGACGGTTCCGCGGGGATGACGAGCGCCGTGGAGGTGAGCGAGGCCATCAGGCGCTCGGCCACGTGGTGCGCCTTCACCGAACGCCATGGCGAGGCCCGCACCTTCGACGTGGTGCGCGCATGTGCGAGGGCGATCCTCGAGACCTACGCGGAGTGGGACGGCCGCGCCCAGAGCGGCCACCCCTCGGAGCGCCCGGTGATCGGCGTGGTGGACTACGGCGAATCGATCTCGGCCGACGAGGTCGACCATTTCCAGGAGATCTTCGCCGAGATGGGCGTCACGTGCCGTTTCTCCGAGATCCGCGAGCTCAGGGTTTGCGAAGGTGAGGGCGGCCCCGCCATCGCCGACGCGAAGGGCCCCCTCGATGTCGTGTGGCGCCGCGCGGTGCTCTCGGAGATGCTCGAGAAGCCCTGCGAGGGCTCCGCCGCGCTCGTGAGGGCGCAGGAAGAGCAGCTCGCGTGCGTGGTGGGCGGCTTTCGCACGTGGCCGTGCGCCACGAAGACCGTCTTCTGCGCGCTTCGCAACCCGTGCGTCCGCGATCTCCTCTCCGGCGCGGAGCGCCGCTTCGTCGAGGAGCACGTGCCCTATACGGAGATCCTCGGCCCCGAGACGGATCTCTCGCGTTTCGTGGACAAGGACGAGTGGATCGTGAAGCCGCAGGATGGCTACAACGCGATGGGCGTCGTGGCGGGGCTCGATGAGACGCCGAAGGCCTGGCAGGAGGTGCTCCTGCGCGCAGCCGAGGCGCGCTCGGTGATCCAGCGCTATGCCCCGCAGTTCAAAAGCGCCGTCTACCTCGGCGGAAAGCTCCCCCAGGGGGAGGATCCGCTCACCTGTCGCGAGGAATCCATGATGGAGGGACTCTTCCTCTTCCGCGGGAAGTTCTCGGGCGTCTTCACGCGATGCGGACGCGAGGCCACGATCGGCGAATGGACCGATCGCCTGAACATGGGGTGCTTCGTCTTTGGGGAGGAGCGCCCGTGAGCGAGCGCGCCGACAAGTGGCTCAGCTCCGAGGCCACGGCCGAGGTGGCGGCGCGTCTCGAGGCGCACTACGTGAGTCCCTTCGCCGCGCGCGACGCGGACGCGCTGCGCCGCGATGCCGTGCGCGATGAGCAGACCGTGCTTCGCCCCGCCTTCCAGCGCGACGTCGAGAAGATCCTCAACGTGCCCGCCTACAACCGCCTCGCGGGAAAGACGCAGGTCTTCTCCTTCTCCTCCAACGACGACGTCACGCGCCGCGGGCTCCACGTGCAGCTCGTGTCGCGCGTGGCGCGCGACATCGGGCGCGCGTTGGGCCTGAACCTCGAGCTCATCGAGGCAATCGGACTCGGCCACGACATCGGCCACACCCCCTTTGGCCACGCGGGCGAGCGCTTCTTGGACCAGATCCTCAACGAGCGCTGCGGGCGCTCCTTCTTCCACAACGTGCACTCGGTCCGCGTGCTCGACGCGCTCTACCACCGAAACCTCACGCTCCAGACGCTCGA
>CANPVI010000226.1 GCA_947581665.1 uncultured Atopobiaceae bacterium
CCGGCGCCGTAGAGGTGGAACTCCTGGTGGTCCTTGAGCTCCTTGGAGAGGTAGAGGGCCGAGACGTCGTGGATGAGGTTCCAGTACGGGGTGGCCGCATCGTAGCGACCACCGAGGTAGCAGACGCGCATGCAGGGGTTCCTGCGCATGGCCTGCGCCATGTCGAAGGCCACGTTCGGCGCGGGGTCGCGCTCGAGGCCGCCCGGCACCTTGTGGCTCCAGTTCCAGCCCTCGTTCGCCTTCCAGTTCGTGGAGAGGTAGGGCGCGGGGTTCTCGTAACCGATGGCGTCGAGCAACGCGTGGAACGCGCCGGTCCACACGCTCTCGAGCGCGTCGTCGGCGGCGTCCTCGCCGCAGATGAACTCGGTCGAGCCCTGCGCCGAGGGAAGCGCGTCGCCCATGAAGCGCATGTCGAGGCGGCCGAGGACCTTGCCCTCGCTCGCAAGGAGCTCGCGGCGGAAGTCCTGCAGCTCCACGCGAAGGTGCTGCCTCACGAGGTAGTCGGGCGAGAGGCCGACGAAGCTCGCCATCTCCTCGGCGACCTCGCGCTCGCGCTCCTCGGAGAGGCGATCGCCCAGCGTGAGCGCCGGCACGAGGGTCTCGTTCACGAAGGCGCAGGCCCTGTCGAACCACTGGTTCGGCTCCACGCCCTCGCCGACCTTGCCCACCCATTGCGCCACGGCGGCGTAGGTGGGGGTCATGCCGAGGTAGTAGGCCTCGGAGCCGGTGAGGGTGGCCGCCCAGTCGTAGATCGTGGAGAGCTGCACCACGCCGCGAAGGCCGAGGCCCACCTCGCCGAGCACGCGGGCGAGCACGGCATCGCGCACGGTGCCATAGCTCTCGCCGAAGAGGAACACGGGCGCGTTCCAGCGGCGATGCACCGTGAGCCAGGTTTGGATGGTGCGGCAGAAGGCATCCGCGTCGCCATCGACGCCCCAAAGCTTCTTGGGGTCGTAGCCCTCCTCCACGAAGGACCAGCCGGTGGATGGCGCGTCGATGAAGACGAGGTCGGAGAGCGGGAGGAGGCAGGACGGGTTGTCCTCGAGCTTGGCCGGGGTCGTGAGATGGCGCGTGCCGTTCGGACGGGCGCGCACGGGGCCGATGCCACCGAAGTCGAGGGGCACGCTCGCGCAGCCGGGACCGCCGTTGTAGCAGAAGGTGACGGGGCGCGTGGGCTCGAACCAGTTGTCCGCGGGGTCGTCGTCCTCGTCGCGCGCCACGTAGGAGCGGCAGAAGACCTTCGCCATCGGCGTGCCCTCGTCGTCGGAGATGGCGAGGTGTTCCACGCACACCGTGTAGTCGATCGCGCCCTCGGGGCCATGCCAGGTGAAGGATCCCCGCTTGGCGGGCGGTGCCACGCGAAGATGCTTGGGCTTCGCGGGCGCCCCTTCGGACTTGTTCGGGTCGAGCGGCGTTGCTGCAGTGGCTTCTTCCATGCTTCCTCTTTCGATGTGCCGGACGATGTGCGTGTGCGGTTAGGGGCGCTCGACCGGGTTGTCGGTCGCGCCCGTGGTGAGCGGGGTCTTCCCGCTTGAGTGGATCCCGGGGCCGGAGGCGAAATGGCTCCCCTTGGCGCCGCGATCGAGCCCGATCGGGTGGCCCGTGGAATCGTAGACGATCTTCGGGTGGACGCCGGTGCCGTCGACGAGGCCCTCGCCGCCGATGACGGTGGCCTCGGTCTCGGCGATCGATTCCGCAGCGTCGTCGTCGAGGTCGAGGGAGATGATGTCGTCGTCGCGCTCGTCCTCCTCCTCGTCGACCACATCCTGCGACGGAGTGAACTGGCTGAGGGCGAGGCGCTTCAGCGGCTCGAGGTTCGCCTGGCGCGCGAAGAGCGGCACGTACTCCACCACGACGTTCGAGGCCTGGAGGCCGAACCACTGCGCCGCGGAGCCGCAGAGGCGCCTGATGGCGTACTTCACCGCCATCACCGAGCGGTCGGAGGGCGAGAGCACCGTCTCGGGCGTGAGGAGCTTCCTCAACATCACGAAGCGGAAGTCGCCCACGGGGTCGGGCTCGCGGTAGATCGAGTACTTCCTCGGCTGCATGCGGATCTCGCCGGCTTGGATGAGGTCGCCGATCACCTGCCTGAGGTATTGGTTGATGCGCTGCGGGACGCGAAAGCCGAGGAACATCGTGATCTTGAAGATGTAGTCCGTCCCGAAGGAGTTCACCGTGTAGGCCTTGGTGAACGGCTCGTCGGTGACCACGACGCTGATGAAGTAGTAGCAGAGCGCACGCTTGGGGCGCTTGTCGAAGATCGAGTAGAGGATGTCGCGGTCGAGCACGCCGGGCACCGGGTCCTTCGAGAGGAAGACGACGTTGTCGGCGAGCTTCGCCACGCGCGTGTCCTTCGAGAGCCGCTCGAACTGGTCGAGGTAGCTCGAGACCGGCAGGTAGGCGGACTGCGCGCGCTCGATGGCGCTCCCGCGGCGCCAGACGTACATCACGTAGAAGAGCAGCGCGCTGATGATCACCGTCACGTAGCCGCCGTGCACGAACTTCGCCATCGACGAGATGAAGAAGCACGTCTCGATGGTGCCGAAGAACACCAGGAACACCGCCGCAAGCGCAATGTGCCCTCGTATCTTCCAAAGCCACGCCGCCACGAGGATGCTCGTCATGAGCATCGTCACCGTGATGGCCAGGCCGTAGGCCGCCTCCATTCGCTCGGAAGTGCGGAAGAGCAGGACGACGCAGATCGTGCCGATCCACATCACGGTGTTCACCAGCGGGATGTAGAGCTGGCCCTTCGTCTCGGAGGGGTAGGTGATGCGCATGTGGGGCATGAGGTCGAGGCCCATGGCCTCGG
>CANPVI010000227.1 GCA_947581665.1 uncultured Atopobiaceae bacterium
CATCGGCCGAGCTCTGGGGCCAAGACGCCTTCGTGGACGACAACACCCTCACGGTGAACGTGAACCGCCTTCGCCGCGCGCTTGGCGAGGTGGGCTGCGAGGGCTTGCTCGTCACCCACCGCGGCCTCGGCTACTCGCTCTAGGGGCGCGCGATGGAGACGCGTGGCTACGGGCTCGGGAGCTACCTCAAGGACCATGCGGTGATGATCGTGCTCTGGCTTTGCGCCACGGCGATCGTCTGCCTCATGCTCGGCGTTGTGGCGGCCTCGAGAAGCGTCGTCGCCCTCGTGGCGTTCGTGCTCCTCGGGGCGCTCGCGCTCTCCCTCGCGATCGGCTTCGCCGGGCATCGCCGCTTCTGGAAGGCGGTAGCCGAGATTGGCGAGGGGGATGGTACGCATCCGCTCGAGGCGGCGCAGGACCTGCCGTACCCCGCGAACGCGATGGAGCGCGCCGCCGATTCCGCGCTTCTCGCGTGCTCGCGCGCGGCGGCCGACGAGGTGGCGAAAAGTCGCCGCGAGGCGGCCGACTACCGCGCCTTCGTGGAGGCGTGGAGCCACGAGATCAAGACCCCCATCCACGCCGCCACGCTCATCGCGGCGAGCGATCCCTCGCCCGTGGGCCAAGCCGTGGCGGGCGAGCTCGAGCGGGTGGATGGCTACGTGGAGCAGGCGCTCTACTACGCGCGTTCCACGAGCGTCGAGCGCGACTTCTCCGTGCGCGAGGCCTCGCTTGCCGAGGTGGTGCGCGAGACGATCCACGGCAAGACGAACATCCTGCTCTCACAGCACGTGGCCGTGGAACTCGGCAATCTCGACTTCACGGTGCTCTGTGACGCGAAGTGGGTGCGCTTCATGCTCGGCCAGCTCATCGACAACGCCTGCAAGTACAAGGACCCCGCGCGGGCGCAGGTGATCCGCTTCGCGGCGCGGCGCGAGCACGAGGGCGCGGCGGATGAGCGCGTGATCCTCGAGGTGGCCGATCGCGGCCTCGGCATCCCCGCGGCGGACCTCCCGCGCGTCTTCGACAAGGGCTTCGTGGGCGAGAACGGCCGCCGCGCCGACCAATCCGCCTCCACCGGCCTCGGGCTCTACCTCGTGCGACTCCTCGCGCGAAAATGCGGCCTCGGTGTGCGCATCGCCTCCACCCCAGGCGAGGGCACCACGCTCTCCCTCATCTTCCCCATGAACCGCATGCACTACCTCGCCTAGCCAAGACAGTGGGGACGGAGCTTTCGTCTTGCGGCAAGCCGTCTACCAGCAAGACAGTGGGGACGGAGCTTTCGTCTTGCGGCAAGCCGTCTACCAGCACCTTTGCCAAGACGAAAGGTCCGTCCCCACTGTCTTGCGGACGTTTGCCCAGCTAGGGGCCCTGCGGGCAAGACGAAAGGTCCGTCCCCACTGTCTCGTCCCCACTGTCTCCCACTGTCTTGCGGCTGGGCAAGGAAAAAGGGCCGCCCGAAGGCGACCCTCCTCGAAAACGAACGATGGCGGCGAGGCTAGTCGTCGACGATCTCGGTGATGGCACCGGTGGGGCAGGCCTCGAGGCAGGCGCCGCAGGCGATGCAGTTCTCGGGGTTCACGACTTCGGCGCAGGCATCGCCGAGCTCGAGCACGTCGCAGGGGCAGGCGTCGACGCAGGCGCCGCAGGCGACGCAATCCTCAGGAACGATAACTGGATGGGGCATGGTCTCTCCGATCTCATGGGTTACGGCCCACGAGGATCGAGGGCCCGGTTGACGTGAATATAGCAGCAGCGCAGGCATATGCAACCACGTCCGCCGAGCGTTTTTGCGCATCATGTGATTGAGTTGTGAAGAAGAAGAAAATCTATAGCGTAGACACTTAGATTATGTCATCATGCTCTCGTCACAAACTTCAGTCGAGACGCCTCAAGCTCCTCGGAATGTTTGTGGTGAGCGCGAAGCGGCGCCGCGCGCGCCCGCGAACGGGAACCAACACCTCCGGCTTTCGCGCCCAAAACATCCGAGCGAGCGAGGAAGAGCCTCAATCGCCGAAAGCAAGGGAAAGGACCACCTCATGGCCAACAAGATCCTCGGTATCGACCTCGGCACCACCAACTCCGCCATGGCCGTGCTTGAAGGCGGAGAACCCACCATCATCATCAACGCGGAGGGCGACCGCACCACGCCGTCCGTCGTGAGCTTCCAGCCCGATGGCGAGCGCCTCGTGGGCAAGGCCGCGAAGAACCGCGCCGTCACGAACCCCACGAACACCGTCTTCTCCATCAAACGCTTCATGGGCAGGCGCTACGACGAGGTGGCGAGCGAGATCAAGACCGTGCCCTATAACGTGAAGTCCGGAAAAGACGGGCGCGTCGTCATCGACATCAACGGCAACGACTACACCCCCGAGCAGATCAGCGCGATGATCCTCGGCAAGATGAAGGCCGACGCCGAGAAGTACCTCGGCGAGACCATCACCGAGGCCGTCATCACCGTCCCCGCGTACTTCAACGACGCCCAGCGCCAGGCCACCAAGGACGCCGGCAAGATCGCCGGTCTCGAGGTGAAGCGCATCGTGAACGAGCCCACCGCGGCCGCGCTCGCGTACGGCCTCGAGAAGCAGGGCGGCGACCAGAAGATCCTCGTCTTCGACCTCGGCGGCGGCACCTTCGACGTGTCGCTCCTCGAGCTCGCCGACGGCGTCACCGAGGTGCTCTCCACCAACGGCGACAACCACCTCGGCGGCGACGACTGGGACCAGAAGATCATCGACTGGGCGGCCGATCGCTTCATGAAGGACGAGGGCG
>CANPVI010000228.1 GCA_947581665.1 uncultured Atopobiaceae bacterium
CGCGGGACTCGACACCCTGTCCTACCTCGCCAGGAGCGGCCGCATCTCGAATCCGCTCGCCGTGGTGGGCGACATCGCGCACATCAAGCCCGTGATCACCTTCTCGTCGAAGGGCGCGGTGGAGGTGCTCGGCAAGACGCTCGGCATCGGCAAGGCCGTGAGCCAGGTCTTCCGCCTCATCAAGGATCGCGGCGTGGACGAGGATTACACGAGCTACGAGATCTACACCTACGGCGAGGCAAACACCGAGCGCCTGCACAACCACCTCGTGCGCGCCGGCATCCACGCCACCGACCGCCTCCAGGTGGGCCCCGTCATCGGCTGCCACAACGGCCCAGAGGCGCTGGGCATGGTCTTCGTAAGCCGCTAGGCTGCGTAGCTCTGGTGCACCCGATCTTCGCGCGATTTTTGGCACTCACGTAGCGTTTAGTACGCTACGTGCCAAAAATCCCACGAATCTCGGGCACCCCAGAGCTCCTCGCGGGTCTTTTGCCGGTGCACCCGATCTGCGCGCGATTTCGCGGCCTCACGTAGCGTTTAGTACGCTACGGCTGCGAAATCCCCCGCATCTCGGGCACCCCAGAGCTCCTCGCGGGTCTTTTGCCGGTGCACCCGATCTGCGCGCGATTTCGCGGCCTCGCGTAGTATCTCCCTTACGATGTTCGAGGGAGGAATCGAAGCATGTTTTGCAGGAAGTGCGGCAAGGAGTTGCAGGACGGCGCGCGGTTCTGCCCGTCGTGCGGCGCGGAAGTGGCCCCTGCTCGTCAGGGCGCGCAAAGCGCCGATGGCGCTCGCCCCGCACCCCAGCCCTCGCCCCTCCCCGTGGCCGCGAGAGCGGGGTTTTCGGGCTTCGGGACCATCGCCCTCATCATCGGTGGCGTCATCGCGGCGGTGGTGGCGGTCGTGCTCCTCATCGGAGGGGGAGGCGGTGGCCTAGACGGGGCCAGCTCGGCGAGCTACGGCGGCGGACTAGGCGGGGCCAGCTCCCTGAACGGGACGTATTCGACGAGCGACGGCTCGTTCCTCGTCACGAAGATCGAGTTTTCGCCCGATGGGACCTTCCGCGCGTGGGATTCCTACGACGACTGGGACGAGGAGCCCCGCGAGCACGGCACCTACCACGGCTCCGGCGGCACCTACACGCTGGAGTTCGACAACCTCGTCATGCAGTGGTGCACGCTGGAGGCGCGGGTGACGGGAAGCGACTCGCTGCTCGTCGAGGTGATCACCGGAATGGCGAACTACATCTGGATGGGCGCGACCGCATATTTCTACAAGTAACCCGCCCAACGTGTCCGGGAGGGGAGCCCTACTCCTCGTAGCCCGACTCGAAGGCGGCGCAGAGCGCGTCGAGGAGGGTCATCGCGAGCATCTGGGCCTTCGTGGTGGTGAAGGAGCCGTCGAAGGAATCGACGCTCGAGGGAAGCTCCACGCGCACCAAGGGCGGCTTCGTGCGGACGGCGTCATACGCCGTGCGGATGCGTCGAGGCAGATCCTCCGCGCGCCCCATCGTGACGTTCGCGAAGCCCGAGCTCGGGTCCGGTGCGGCGCAGGAGAGCTCGAAGACGCAGGTCGTGTTCGCAGGGGCGTCCTGGAGGTCGTTCAGGAGCACGAGCCCGGAGTGCTCGCTCGTGGCGCTCGCGAGGTTCCAAATGCGCCCGGCGACGTTCCTGGAGATGGGATCGGTGGCGGAGAGCGCGAGCACGGTCTCCTCGAGCACGGACGCCGCGCGGGCGAAGCCGATGACGCCGTAGGCCGGGCTCTTCGCGCGCTTCTCGTCCGCCCACACGTGCTTCAGGTGCCAAATGGCCTCGAAGGTGTCCTGGAAGCACATGCCATCGGGGTAGAGGCCCACGTTCTCCTGGAACTGGCGCACGGCCGCCTCGGTGTGGGCGTCGTAGTTGCCGCTCACGGTGCCGCATGAGAAGCCGAGCGTGTTCAGCGCGTGTTGGAGGATGCGCACGTCGTTTCCGTGGAAGTTGGGAAGGCGCAGGTAGAGCGTGCGATCACCGAGCTCGTAGCCCTCGGAGACGAGCGCGATCCAGGTGGCGCTGTCCACCTCGGGCGCGCTTCCGAGGTCGTGGCTCTCGCGAAAGCGCCTCACGGCGTCTCGGGTGGTGTCGCCGAAGGCAGACCGGGCCCGCTCGTCCTCGCCGATGAGGTAGCCGAGGCGCGACAGGCGATCCTGCACGTCCTCGACGGCGGCTCCGCTCATGCCATAGACGATCGACTCCATCGCCTGCCGCTCACCATCCCCTCGGCACTTGAACCTAGTGGGTCCTCTCCAGCACGTAGTGTGGCAGAGAACGCAGCGCAAGGGCGGCCTCGCCCTCGCCGAGCTCGAGGTGATCGAGCACGTGCGCGGCGTCCTCTGCGAGCTCCCGCGCCTTGGCGCGGGCGCGCTCGACGCCGCCACCCTCGCGGATGAGTGAGGCGGCGCGAAGGATCTCCCCGCGGCTCGCGCCCTCGGCGTCGAGGATCAGCGCGAGTTCGCTTTTCATCTCCTCGTTGAGGCCCTCGAGGGCGTAGGTCACCGCGAGGGTGCGTTTGCCCTCGGCGATGTCGCCGAGCGGCTCCTTGCCGAGCACGTCGGCGGTGCCCTCGAGGTCAAGCAGGTCATCGGCGATCTGGAACGCGAGCCCGAGCGCGAGACCCGCCTCTCGGAGCGCCTCCACGCGCTCCTCGCTCGCGCCCGCCACGAGCGCACCCATCACGAGCGGGGTCGCCACGGAGTAGTGCGCGGTCTTGAGGGTCGCCATCTCGAG
>CANPVI010000229.1 GCA_947581665.1 uncultured Atopobiaceae bacterium
GGGTGGCTCAGTTCTGGCTCTTCGGGTGGCTCAGTTATCCGTGATCTCCGTGGCTCACATTCTCGTGCTTAAACACAACGGAGGGCGACGCGGATGTCCCGCGCCTTGACGTAGGTTCCGGGCAATTTCAATCCACGCCCTCCATACGGAGGGCGACCATCACGCGGGGGGAGGTCAGGGATGGCCAACGCATTTCAATCCACGCCCTCCATACGGAGGGCGACGGGCGAGGGCCAAGGTGGAGCTCGCCGGAGAGGTATTTCAATCCACGCCCTCCATACGGAGGGCGACGTTCGCCCGCAACCGCTACGACGCCGCGATGTAATTTCAATCCACGCCCTCCATACGGAGGGCGACCGAGGCCCTGGACGGGCTCGAGGGGGACGAGCTATTTCAATCCACGCCCTCCATACGGAGGGCGACATGATGTCCATGGTTATCACCTCCCTTCGGCGTGATTTCAATCCACGCCCTCCATACGGAGGGCGACGTCCCTGGACCCGTCGATGGCGGTCCAGCCGTCCGGATTTCAATCCACGCCCTCCATACGGAGGGCGACCCGCCTCCTCCGCAGCGTCGCCCGCGCCCGTGAAATTTCAATCCACGCCCTCCATACGGAGGGCGACTGACGACCATCCCGCCGATGATGGCGGCGATGAATTTCAATCCACGCCCTCCATACGGAGGGCGACCCAGGCTCGCGTTCGACCCTTCGGGCACCGTCTAATTTCAATCCACGCCCTCCATACGGAGGGCGACGGCCTACGAGCTGGCCGGGGGCAACGGGTTCGTATTTCAATCCACGCCCTCCATACGGAGGGCGACCGATTCAGCGGCTGGCCGACGGCCTACACATCTAATTTCAATCCACGCCCTCCATACGGAGGGCGACACGACGACCCGGCGTTCGTGCCCTGCGTGATGTTCGATTTCAATCCACGCCCTCCATACGGAGGGCGACGTCCCCGGGGGTACGGCCGAGATAGAACATGGGATTTCAATCCACGCCCTCCATACGGAGGGCGACCACCACCGAGGGCAGCGACTACTACGGGGACGAATTTCAATCCACGCCCTCCATACGGAGGGCGACGCAGGCGCTCCCCCGCTGGGGCGCCCCGCGCTCTCTCATTTCAATCCACGCCCTCCATACGGAGGGCGACTGCCATCTCCGGCTCCATGTCCGGCGTCGCTGGATTTCAATCCACGCCCTCCATACGGAGGGCGACGCGATCTAATACGAAGCTCCGATCTCGTACATATATTTCAATCCACGCCCTCCATACGGAGGGCGACCTCTGGGGCGTCGAGCTCTCCAAGTCCCAAGTCAAATTTCAATCCACGCCCTCCATACGGAGGGCGACCGTAGCGGGCCTCGCCGAGCATGCGGCAGGCCTCGCGATTTCAATCCACGCCCTCCATACGGAGGGCGACGAGGGCGCTCGGGGCCCTCGCGGGGGACCCATCGTATTTCAATCCACGCCCTCCATACGGAGGGCGACCCATAATCTTCGGAGGATCCTCCGTCAGGAGCTGGCATTTCAATCCACGCCCTCCATACGGAGGGCGACGCCCCGACGCCGCCGTATTCCCGAGACGGTCGATTTCAATCCACGCCCTCCATACGGAGGGCGACGGATTGAGCGCGACAGGGCCGTCGCGGTGGATGCATTTCAATCCACGCCCTCCATACGGAGGGCGACGTCCTTTACCTCCACGATCACCTTGGTCGTGGTATTTCAATCCACGCCCTCCATACGGAGGGCGACGCCCGGAGCAGGCGGTCGAGCTGCGGTAGTATCGATTTCAATCCACGCCCTCCATACGGAGGGCGACCCTCGGGCGTCCTCCTAGCGTTCGGCAGGTTCGGATTTCAATCCACGCCCTCCATACGGAGGGCGACGGATCCCCGCGTCGTCCGCCGTCAGCCGATACCAATTTCAATCCACGCCCTCCATACGGAGGGCGACCTCACCAGCCTATGATTGACGCGGACAGCCACGTATTTCAATCCACGCCCTCCATACGGAGGGCGACGCCTCTCCGCCCTCGCGTACCCCCTGATGCTCTATTTCAATCCACGCCCTCCATACGGAGGGCGACGCAACCGAATAGGAGGGCCAGATATGACTTGGCTATTTCAATCCACGCCCTCCATACGGAGGGCGACTCGGATGGGAGAGGGAGAGAGGGCCGACCGGCACATTTCAATCCACGCCCTCCATACGGAGGGCGACTAGGTCGATGGTCTTGGTCTGTCCGAGGTACTTGATTTCAATCCACGCCCTCCATACGGAGGGCGACACGCGAGCCGTCCGCAAGGGCGGCTTTTTCACGCCATTTCAATCCACGCCCTCCATACGGAGGGCGACCCTGCCGCGCTCGTCGAAGTCGGCCTGCGTGCGATTTCAATCCACGCCCTCCATACGGAGGGCGACGTGATAGGCCATGGAGTCCGTGAGGCCCATGTTATTTCAATCCACGCCCTCCATACGGAGGGCGACACGATCCGCACAGTCCGCGCCCCCTCGGAGAGGCGATTTCAATCCACGCCCTCCATACGGAGGGCGACGCGACTGCTCCAGCCTCACCTACTGGTGCCTGTGATTTCAATCCACGCCCTCCATACGGAGGGCGACTCATAGGATTCCTGCGGACGCGACCACGGAGGCATTTCAATCCACGCCCTCCATACGGAGGGCGACGCCAAGACCAAATCGGCCAAGGCCTATCTCGTTCGATTTCAATCCACGCCCTCCATA
>CANPVI010000230.1 GCA_947581665.1 uncultured Atopobiaceae bacterium
CCTTTGGTTTTTGGGTTACGGGGGAACGGAGGTTACGCCTCCGCTTCGCTTCGGCGGGGCTGCGCCCCGGACCCTGCTGGTTAGTTTGGGGGACGAATGGTGGTGGATTGCCTCGGCTTCGCCTCGGCATGGGGTCTACGCCCCCTGGCCCCTGCGAATTAGTCTTAAGATTGGCTTTGAGTAATCCGTTGTGAGACAAATAACGAAGAAATCAGGCGGTCGGCCTTATGCCGCCTGATTTCGTGCTTCGTACTTTGGCTCCTTTAGAAACGCAACGCAGGACTTCTGGCGGTCGGATCTATGCCGCCAGAAGTCCGTCGCTCATGCGCGGCAGCATATGGCCGCCGGCCCCGCCGGCCTTCGAAAGAAGTCGGTGGGATCGTGTTTGTTGCCTTGCTCGGCTTGGATGATGCCGTCGGCGCGCACGGTGACGTAGTCGTATTCCAGGGGCGGAAGTAAACTTCATCGTTGAGCGGCGCGCCGTCCGGCGTCAAATTCCTCCGCCACCGGCGCCTACGCCGGCGCGAAGCCCGAAAGCCCGAGCAGCAGCGCCAGGATGGCGCAGAGCAGCTTCCTCACAATATCATTCCTCTCCGGCCGGCGCTTCGATCTCCGCCGCCGCGCCGGCGCTCAGTTGATACCAACGCTCCTCCCCGTCCAGCCTGGCGCGGCACAGGCCGCCCGGCTGAAGCTCAATCTCGTCGTACTCCATCGACAGAACTTGCCCGCCCTGCCGGTCGATGACGCCCAACAGTATGGTCTCCGGCTCGCTGTCCTCGGGATGCGCGGGCTCCACGCTCCTGCCGACCACGGCGAATTCGCCCACGAAGGGATGGGCACTGTCGAAGCGCGCGTCGAAGAGAGATTCGCCGTCCATGCCGATGTAGCCGTATTGATTGTCCCCATCGCTCACCACCGCCGTGCCGCCGTCGCCCAGCTCCAGGAAGTCGAACTCGCAGGGCACGACCTCCGCGCCGGTGCTGTCGATCACGCCCCACTGCGTGTCGCTGGGGAAGCTCTCGTCCGCCGCCGTCTCGATCTTCACGCCCACCTGCGCGTAGCCGTCATGGAAGGGCTCGGCGCGGAAGTAGCGCCTGTCGGTGAGCGGCGTTCCATCTGAATTCAGGAAGGCGTACTTCTCGCCGTCCTTGACCAGCGCGACGCCCTCGCTGAGCTTCAGCTCGTCGTAAGCGGCGGGGATGCGAATCTGCCCGGCGTCGTCGATCAGCCCCCAGAGCACCTCGGGGGTCTGCCCCTCGCTGAGATCCTCGACGAATTTGCCCGTCTGGATGCTGACCGCCGCGAGGTGATCCTCGAACACCGGCTCATTGCAGAACAGCATGTCGAGCACGGGCGCGCCCGTGAGATCGACCAGCCGCCACAAGCCGTCCCTGCGCTCGAGGAGCAGCTCGCCGTCGCCGACGATGCCCCAGGCCGGACGAAGGTTGAGCTCGGTCGAGGGCGCGGGTTCGTCCTCCGCCTCATTGGGCTGGGCGTCGGTCTCCACCGCCACGCCGTCGCGCACTTCAAACCAGGTGGTGTGCGTCTGATCGTCGGCGCCGTCGTACCTGCGCGCCTCGAGGATGCCGCCCGGATGGACGGTGACGGTATCGTATTCGCAGGGCAGGACCTCATTGCCCGCTTCGTCGATCGCGCCCCAGTCACAGGTGGAGGAATCCCAGCCCCAGCCGGCGGCCTCCTTCTCCTCGCTCTCCACGCCCACCGGAGCATAGCCGTCCGTGAAGCCCGCGGCGTTATCGTACTTCGGCGGGATGACCTCATTGCCCTGCATGTCAACGAAGCCGTACTTCGCCTCCCCCGGCTTGCACACCGCCACGGGCCCGTCGCTGCCGAGCCGAACGTCGATGTACGCACAGGGGATGATCTCCGCGCCGCTGGCGTCGACGACGCCCCAGAGCCAATCCTCGCCGCTCTTCACGGCCACGGCCGCGCGGCCGTTCTGGAAGGGATTGGCGGCGGCGTAGGGTCCGGCGAGGAGCCGGCCGTTCAGGTCGAGGAAGAAGTATTCCTCGCTCCTGCTCGCCCGGACGATGCCCTCGCTGATTTCGATGGTGTCGTACTCGAAGGGGATGCGGACGTTGCCCTGCTCGTCGATCGCGCCCCGGAGGCCGTGGGTTTCGGCGAAGAAGTCGGGCGCGGTCGTGCCGTTCTTCGAGGACGAGACGATGGCGAGGCCGTCCTGAAACACCGGCTCCTGTTCGAGCTGGGGTTCGAGGACGAGATTGCCCGCGGTGTCGGCGACGCCCCAGAGGCCGTCCTTCCGCACGGCATAGAGGCCGCTGTCCAGCGGGGAGATCATGTCGTAGGCTTGGAGTAGCGCGGATTCGTCGGCGAGGGCGAGGGAGCCCAGGCAGAGCAATAGCGCCAGTAGGGAACAAAATGCTCTTCGGAACATGGCTTGCGCCTCCTCTCAATGTTTAGACGGAGAAAAGGAAGGATTTGTTTGCAGGGCGGGGAAATTTTACAAACGCCCCACCCAAGCGCGGCAGCAGAAGGGAGAATCCAAGGAACCTCAGGTTCCTTGGCAGGTCTGGGCAGCGCCCAGCGTAGCCCCAGAGGCTGCGCCCAGCAGGCGGTTGCGGTTCAAGGCACAAGGCTTCGCCCTCATGCGGCCCGCGGTATCCAGTCAAAGCCCCGGCAATGCGCACGAACGTTCCATCGCCACCATACCGCGGGCCGCCGCGGCGCGGAGTTGAATTGGCAAGCCGGAAGGCTTGCCAATTCAAGGCAGCCGCCACTA
>CANPVI010000231.1 GCA_947581665.1 uncultured Atopobiaceae bacterium
TCCACGAACCTCGTCACCGGCATCGCCACGGCCATGATGGACTCGTCGCCCGTGGTCTTCATCACCTGCAACGTGGGCGAGAGCCTCATCGGCAAGGACTCCTTCCAGGAGGTGGACATCACCGGCATCACGATGCCCATCACCAAGTGCAACTACCTCGTCCACCACGCGGACGAGCTCGCCGACGTCATCCGCGAGGCCTTCGCCATCGCGAGGAGCGGGCGGCCGGGTCCCGTCCTCATCGACATCCTCAAGAACGCCACGGCCGAGGAGGCCGACTACGAGCGCCTGCCCCTCGAGGAGCAGCACCGTCACGGCAGGCTCGCCCAGCTCCTGGGCCGCGCGAGCCACGACATGACGGCCCCCGAGCCCGACCTCGCCGACATCGACCGCCTGGTGGAGCTCATCAAGGCGAGCGAGAAGCCGCTCATCATCTGCGGCGGCGGCGTCGTGCGCGGCCGGGCCCACGAGGAGCTCGCGACCTTCGCCGAGCTCGTGGACGCCCCGGTGGCCATCACGATCATGGGCGCCGGCGGCTTCAACGGGAGGAACCCCCTCACCACGGGCATGATCGGCATGCACGGCTCCATGGCCTCCAACCAGGCCGTGGACAGCTGCGACCTCCTCATCGCCCTCGGCACCCGCTTCTCCGACCGCGTGGCGCTCGACCCCCAGACCTTCGCCGCCCAGGCCAAGATCGTGCAGGTGGACATCGACCGCTCCGAGATCAACAAGAACGTGCAGACGGACCACCACATCGTGGGCGATGTGCGCCGGGTCCTCCAGCTCCTGAACGAGCGGGTGGGCAGGAAGTACAACTTCGCCTGGAAGAACTACGTCTTCAGCTTCCCCACCGAGACCAAGTACTCGCTCGCCGGCGACGCCCTCACCCCCAAGCAGATCTCGGACGCCGTGGCCCGCATCGCCCCCTGGGACACCATCGTCGCCACCGACGTGGGCCAGCACCAGATGTGGGTCACCCAGCACTTCCACTACGACTATCCGGGCCAGCTCCTCACCTCGGGCGGCTTCGGCTCCATGGGCTTCGGCCTCGGTGCCGCCATCGGCGCCAAGGTGAGCCACCCCGAGAAGACGGTCCTCCACATCACGGGCGACGGCTCCTTCCGCATGAACTGCAACGAGCTCGCCACCGTGGCCTACTACGACCTCCCCATCACCACGATCATCTTCGACAACCGCACGCTGGGGATGGTGCGCCAGTGGCAGACCCTCATCTACGACGAGCGCTACAGCGAGACCGACATCGCGAAGGAGCCCGACTACGTGAAGCTCGCCGAGGCCTACGGGCTCTCGGGCAAGAGGGTCTCGAACGTGCGCGACTTCGAGGAGGCGCTCAAGGAGGCGCTCGCCTCGGGCCATGGCTACGTCATCGACTGCGCCATCGACAAGGACGAGAAGGTCCGCCCCATGGTCCAGGGCGGCGATCCCATCACCCAGTTCATCCTCAACTAGCGAGGCGAAGGAGGCATCGAATCGTGGAGAGGCTCCGCTATACCCTGGCCGTCCTGGTGGACAACGAGGCCGGCGTCTTGAGCCAGGTCTCGAGGCTCTTCGCCCGCAAGGGCTACAACATCGAGTCGCTTGCCGTGGGAACCACCGACGACCCCGCCGTGAGCCGCATGACCATCGAGGTCCTGGCCGAGGCCGAGCCCCAGATCAGGCTCCTCGTGAACCAGCTTCGCAAGCTCTTCCCGGTGCACACGGTGAAGCTCCTCGACCAGGCGCACTCCGTCAGGCGCGAGCTTCTGCTGGTGAAGGTCGCCGCCGAGACGCCCGAGGCGAGGAACGAGATCATCCAGCTCGCCAACGTCTTCCGGGCGAACATCATCGACGTCACGCCGGAGGCGCTCACCATCGCGGTCATCGGCGAGGAGGGCAAGAACGACGCCCTCATGAACCTCATCGAGCTCCACGGCATCAAGGAGCTGGCCAGGACGGGCGTCATCGCGCTCGAGCGCGGCGCGGCGACCATCGACGAGGACACGAAGGTGAAGGACGAGTTCGACTACGGCAAGAACGTCCGCTGACGCGCGAGCGGCAGGGGGACGTGCACCGCACGGCAACCAAGGCAACCCCAAAGAGACGGAAGAGACGGGCCCTACCGGCAAGGAGAAGGAGAGACCTGCTATGGCGCACATGTACTACGAGCAAGACTGCGACCTGAACGTCCTCGACGGCAAGAGGATCGCCATCATCGGCTACGGCTCCCAGGGCCATGCCCATGCCCTCAATCTTCGCGACAGCGGCTGCGACGTCATCGTGGGGCTTCGCCACGGAAAGAGTTGGGATAAGGCCGCCCGCGACGGCTTCGAGGTCATGACGGTAGCCGAGGCCGCCAAGGCGGCCGACATCGTGATGATGCTCGTGAACGACGAGCGCGCGGCCCAGATCTACCGCGAGTCCGTGGCCGAGAACCTCGAGCCCGGGAACGCCCTCGCCTTCGCCCACGGCTTCAACATCCGCTACAAGCAGATCGTGCCGCCCAAGGACGTGGACGTCTTCATGGCCGCCCCCAAGGGCCCCGGCCACACCGTGCGCGGGCTCTACGAGGTGGGCAAGGGCGTGCCCTGCCTCGTGGCCGTGGAGCAGGACGCCTCGGGTCGCGCGCTCGAGATCGCCCTCGCCTACATCGCCGGCATCGGCGGCGCCCGTGCGGGCATCATGGAGACCACGATGCACGACGAGACCGAGACCGACCTCTTCGGCGAGCAGAC
>CANPVI010000232.1 GCA_947581665.1 uncultured Atopobiaceae bacterium
GGCCACCTTCGAGCTCTCCTGCGTGAACGCGCTTGCCGGCGTGGGCGCGATGGGCGTGGCGGGGGCGGTGGTGGCCGTCATCGCCACGGTGGCCACGATCGGCATCTCCATGGCCTGCTACCTCGCCTATTACGACCTCGCCCCGGTGCCGGCCTTCATCTCGGGCATGGTGCCGCTCGTGCTCATCGCCGCGACCGCCCTCATCGTGGACGCCTGCGTGGCCCTCAGCTAGGCCCCATCAGCGATGCGGTAGCGGCGTTTCTTGCTCGTGGCGGGTGCGGTGGCGTCGATGAGACCCGCATCCACGAGCGCCCTGAGCTGCGGCCTGAGGGACGTGGCGGTCTTGCCAAGTGCCTCGGCAAGTTCTTGGATGTTCGCGGTGCCGAGAGCCGATATCAACTCCACAATCCTTTGCTGTGCGGCTGAATCGGTTGCTCGCCTTGCTGTTTCCATCGCCTTTTGGATTGCGGGATCTTGGACGATTTGAGCGAGCGTTGCCTCTACGCGTTCTCGAGCCTGCGCTTTCGAAGCGCTTGCTTGTGGACGAGGAAGGATGACCTTGAACTGATCGATGGAGGCCTCGAATCTCGGCTTGGGGAGCCCCTCCCGTTTGAGACGTGCGCGCATGGCTTGAATGCCCGTCCCGTTGCCCTCGACGAAGGGGCCCTTGGAATCCGGGTTCGTGTAGTCGCGAAGGAGTCGTAGCAGCTCTGGGTTGCGACACCGCGAAATCCCATCGCCAAGATTGTGCAGCGAGACGCCACCCCAAAGCCCTCCGGGGTTGGTGATCTCAATCCTGTCCGCAAAGACGTCCACGTGAATGGGCTGTCCCAGGAAAAGCGCAGCGTATTCCCTATGAATCACCGCGTTCACAAGCGCTTCGCGCACCACCTCCATCGGCAGTTCGTGTCGCTCGATGCGCTCCGAACCCTCGATGGACGAGATGATCCTGAGGTTCCTGAAGATGGCCTGGAGGGCATCTTCTATTGCCTCGGGCATCGAGCCGTCGCAGATCCGGCGATCGAGGAAGAGGATGTCCGGATTCGATCCCTTCTCCGTGCCGGGATGCACCGCGACGTCGATCACGAGCGATGGACGGAATTGCTGGGGGAAGAACCCGAGGCAGAGCAATCCCGCGAGGGTCACGCCTCCCTCCTTGTCGAGCACATGGAGGCGTATGAGCCGCTCTTGATCGGTCGTGCACCCCGCAAACGCGCGCGAACCCGAGGCGATGACCTGATCGATGAGTCGCTCGATGTCGCGGGGATCCAAATCATCGAATGACGCGTCCTCAACAGCCGAAACATCAGCCTTGCCGGGAGTGGCCACCGATCTCAACTCGTAGATTTCCGCCGCAGTGAGGCGGATGTCGCGATCGCCGATGCGCTTGTAGGCGCCTTGATCTGCTCCCTTTATCTCGACGCTGCACGGCTTCTTGTCCGCCGGCAGCTCCTCTATCTGCACTGCGAGGATCCGCACCCCGTCAACGGTGGTCTCGTGAGTGTCGTAGTGGGGCGCCGGAAACACCTTCTGCGCAGACCGGGAGCCATCGCCCATCCCGTCCATGAATTGGGCGCTCACCTTTTCGATGGGGAATCCCCTGGCGGGCTTGAAGCGCTCCTCCTCGGAAACTCCGAGGAGGAGCAGGCCGCCGTGGGTGTTCGCGAATGCGCTGACGGATTCCCAGACGCTCTCGCCGAGCGTACTCTGGCAGGTCTTCGCCTCGCACAGCTCGTCGTCCTTGCCTTCTGCCCTCATGCGCTCGATCGACTCGCGCACGTACTCATCAGTCAACATAGTGATGCCCTTCAGTCGAATTATCAGTCATCACTCTATTGACTGATAGGTCATCAGTCAATGCATCAGTCAATGTTTCAGTCCATGGATCACGCTAGAACTCCTTGCGGACGTACCAGGCGCGGGCGATGAAGTAGCTCAGGGTCCAGGCGCAGGCGGCCACGGCGAGCACGACGAGGCACGTGGGGATCGCCTCGAGCCAATCCGGCAGCGCCGCGGTGTTCGGGATGTCCTCGCCGAAGGCCACGCCGACGCAGATCACGAACGCGCAGGATCCGAGCACGATGAAGCGGAGCGATCCCGCCATGCCGTAGCGCATGAGCACGGGCAGGATCGCGCAGGCGATGATCGTCATCAAGAAGTACGTGGTCGCCACGTCGCCAAGCTCGAGGAGGACGTCCGTGGCACCAGCGGGAGTAGCGGGCCCGCCGTCCAGCTGCCACTGGCACACCATGGCGAGCCAACTCGCCGCGAGCACCAAGCCGAAGAGGAGGAGGGCGAAGATAAGCATCGCCACATAGCGCCCGTCCACGATCTGGCGCCTCGAGAGCGGAAGGCTCGCGCGAAAGTTCTCCCACGCCGCGGAATCTTCGCTCCCGGCCGAGATGACCATCGCCCCGGAGATGAGCGCGGAGCCGATGAGGCCCGCTGCCATCGAGGGCGTGAACACGATGCCGCAGATGATCCCCGAAACGATGAGGAGCGGGAGGAAGCGCTTCATGGTGCCCGCGAGGGCGTAGGAATCGATGAGCGTGGCCGTGTTCATAGCACTTCCCCCTTCTGCGTGATGAGGAGATAGGCGTCGATGGTGGCCGGCTCCACGTGCACGCTCGGGAACCACTCGCAAAAGAGCCGGCGATCGGGCACGAGGAGCTCCGTGGCGTACGCCTGGCGCCTCGCCAGAAGCGAGCCCGGGGCGAAGAGCCCGCT
>CANPVI010000233.1 GCA_947581665.1 uncultured Atopobiaceae bacterium
TAGGTGATTCTCCGCCCTGCCGCGTGGAAGCGTTTGGGACGCGGCCGAAGACCACGGCCGCATCCCAAACACTCCCATGCGGCGCAAAAGACCTTCCTCCGCAATCCATCCGGAGGGCTCAAGAAGCGGCTCGAGGCGCGAGCCTGGAGCCGCCACGCAATTCACCTCCACGTGCGCGAATGCCTCTCGGAGACGCATGAACGCATCGCCCGCGAACCGTTCGCGGCTTGGAAGCCAGTGCGAGGCCTTTGGTTGTGATAATCGAGTTCAGCCTGCCGTCTACGTGAAGGGAAGGGCGATGGACGAGAAGATCACGAAGTTCTACGAGGCCGTGTCCGCCGACGAGGAGCTCCAAGCCGAGCTCGCCGAGGTGACGGAGGCCGTGAGCCTCGAGGAGGTTTCCGAGGAGGAGGCGCGCGAGGACATGGCGAACGCGATCGCCGCATTCGCGGCCGCGCACGATCTCGACCTCAGCGCCCAGGACCTCCTCGTCGCCGACGCGGACATCGTCGAGGGCAGGCTTTCCGAGGAGGAGCTGCAATCCATCACCGGCGGCGGGAAGAAGTGCCTCTGCGTCATCGTCGGCGCGGTGACTGGCTGCGGCTGCGTCATCTTCGGCGGCGCGATCAAGGGGCACGCGCTGGGATGCACGGCGTTCGGCATGCACCTCGCGTAGGGGCGGATCGGCGAAGCGCCCAAGCTCGCGGCATCCCCGCACGAATGACGTTTACGGCGCGTGAACACACCGATTACGCGGGTGTCGAGGCGTGCTCCGAGGGCTACCATAGGCGTTTGCCAGCGGGTGAGCTGTGCCGTGGGCACGGCGCTTGAGATCCAGCTGCGCGAATCCGTGCGATGAAGGCGCCCCACCCGCGTACCGCGAAGGCCAGGGGCTAAGGCCCCATGCGAGAAAGGCATCTCCGTGGCATCGATCTTTCGCGAGAAGAACCTCGAGCGGGTGTCGAACCCCGATACGCTCGACGACTACATACGCATCGCGAACCCGGGCGTGTGGATGGTGCTCGGCGTGATCGTCCTCCTCCTCGTCGCCGCCATCATCTGGGGCATCTTCGGCACCGTGAACGTGGATGCCGACGGGGTGGTGGTCGTGAACGGCTCGAACACCACGCTCTGGCTCCAGGAGGAGGACGCCGGCCAGCTCCAGGCGGGCCAGACCTTCGAGGTCGCGGACCAAGAGGGCACCGTCACGAGCGCCGCCGGCCAGCCCGTGGCGCTCTCCGAGGTGAGCGCCGAGGTCACCGACGACGGCACGATCGACGTCTTCCGCAAGGGCGAGTGGGTGAGCCCGCTCAAGGCCGACGTCGACCTCCCGAACGGCACGTACCCCGCGAGCGTCGTGGTGGAGAGCTACTCGCCGCTCCAACTCATCTTCGGCGCGGGCCAGGGTACGGGCGCGGACGAGGGGCAGGCCTCGTGAGCAGGAAATCCAAGGCGCGCGAGGCCAAGGCGCCCGGTGTCTTCGCCGATAAGGTTCCGCAGATCATGCAGATGGAGGCGCTCGAGTGCGGGGCCGCCTCGCTCGCGATGATCTGCGCCTACTACGGCAAGTGGGTGCCGCTGGAGCAGGTGCGCGCCGATTGCGGCGTCTCGCGCGACGGTTCG
The DNA here is from genome assembly GCA_947581665.1 of uncultured Atopobiaceae bacterium. GTDB lineage: Bacteria > Actinomycetota > Coriobacteriia > Coriobacteriales > Atopobiaceae > CANRLS01. The sequence continues at coordinate 1,624 of CANPVI010000233.1, forward strand.
AGCGCCCTCAAGGTGCTCCGCGCGGCGCGCCACTACGGCTTCGAGGCCTCGGGCTATCGCTACGAGCCCGAGACGCTGCGCGAAAACGCCGTCTTCCCGTGCATCGCGCACTGGGACTTCAACCACTTCATCGTCGTGCGCGGATTCAAGGGCGACAAGGTCTACGTGAACGACCCCGCGCGTGGCGACTACGCGATGAGCTTCGATGAGTTCGACCGGGGCTTCACCGGCATCTGCCTCGTGTTGAAGCCCGGCCCGGACTTCACGCCCGAGGGCGAGCCGGCCTCCATCAAGGACTTCGCGATGGAGCGCCTCAAGGGCACGGGATCGGCCATCGCGTTCGTCGCCATCGCCACGGCCATCATCTCGCTCCTCGGGATCGTGAACCCCGCGCTCTCGCAGATCTTCCTCGATCGCCTGCTCACGGGCGAGGCGTCCTCGTGGTTCGTGCCCTTCCTCGCGCTCGTGGGCGCCATCTGCGCGATCCAGATCGTGATCTCCATCTTGAACGCCCTCTACCTCCTTCGGGTGGAGGGCAAGCTCGCGGTCGTGTCGAACGTCTCCTTCATCTGGCGGGTGCTCCACCTGCCGATGGCGTTCTTCAGCCAACGCAACGTGGGAGACATCAACCAGCGCGCGCAAAGCTCGGAGACGATCGCGAGCCAGATGGTGGGCACGCTCGCGCCGCTCATCATCGACTTCCTCATGCTCGTCATCTACCTCGTGATCATGTTCACGTACTCGTGGCTGCTCTCGCTCATCGGCATCTCGTCGGTGGTCACGAACCTCTTGGTGGCGCGCTTCATCTCCACGAAGCGCGTGAACATCACCCGCGTGCAGATGCGCGACCAGGCGAACCTCGTGGGCGCCACGGCGGGCGCGGTCGACATGATCGAGACCCTGAAGTCCTCGGGCGCCGAGCAGGGCTACTTCCAACGCTGGGCGGGCTTTCAGGCGGGTGCGAACACGCAGCAGGCGCGATTCACCAACACCGACGTGCGCCTCTCGCTCATCCCGCAGATGGTGACCTCGTTCGCCAACGGCATGGTGCTCGTGG
>CANPVI010000234.1 GCA_947581665.1 uncultured Atopobiaceae bacterium
CTATGGCGAGCGCCGTGAGGAAGACTTTCAGCGAGACGGGAACCTTGTCCCCGAGGATGGACAGGATGCCGACCGCATCCATGAGCCCTCAAAGCCTGCCGCAGCACGGATCGACGTCTGTGCGCATCCAAACCGCATGTCGTGACATTGGGGGTGTCCCGATGTCACTGATCCTGCTACCGCTCATTCCGATCCTCGAGCTCTACGACGATGTGCGTAGGGCATACGAGGACAAGTAACGCGGAAGGCCGCTTGTCAGCTTGGCAAGCGGCCTTCCGCATCGATGGCTTATAGCAAAGCCAGCCGACACCGGCACAGCTCAAGCACGCTACGTGCAACTTGGTCATCCTCAGGCGCACCTTGGTTCAGCGCCGCCCGAGCCGGCACGGATGGCAGGTAGAATGCGACTCGTCGAAAGGAACACCATGAAGATAACAATCGACGAACGACCGGAATCGAGCGGCATCGAGGTCGCAATCGTCTGCAGGAAGACGGACCGGCAGGTACTCGACATCGTCGCCAGGCTGCGCATGTTCGACCGCAAGGTCACGGGAAGTGCGGACGGAGGCACCCACGTGGTGAACGCCGAGGACATCCTCTACGTGGAGTCGGTGGACAAGCGCACGTTCTTCTACACCGAAGGCGCCGTGTTCGAGACCGCGCTGCGGCTCTACGAGATGGAGGAGCGCCTGGAGGGATGCGACTTCCTGCGGGTGGCCAAGGGCTGCGTGGTGAACTTCCGCAGGATCGCCTCGCTGCGCCCGGAGATGAACGGGCGGCTCGTGGCGACCATGGACAACGGGGAGCAGGTCGTCATATCGCGGCAGTACGCGCCGGACGTGCGCCGCAAGCTCGGGATGCTGTAACGAGACGGGAAAGGAGCCCAAAATGACACGCAAGGACATCATCGACACCGAGGTCCGCACGCCCGCGGAAAACGCCAGGTCCTTCCTGGCAACGCTCTGCGTCTCCTTCACGATCATGATGGTCGTGTGCATGGCCCTTGGAACCATATTCGCCGGCGAAGAATCGAAACAGGGTATCATGTATTGCTGGTCCCTGCTCGGAGCCTGCGTCTGCACGGCGGCGCTGCAGTTCGTCTTCTTCACGCCCACGGTCATCAAGCGCATGGCGTATCCGCTGCGCCTGTTCCTGTTCGGCATCTGCCTCTACGCCGTGCTGGCTGTGCTCGCCGTGGTGATGCGGTGGTTCCCAGCAGATATGGCCGGAGCTTGGGTTTCGTTCACCATCAGCTACCTTGTCGCGCTCGCGGTGGCGACCGCCGCCTACGCGGCCAAGCACAGGCGCGAGGAACGCACTCTCAACGAGAAGCTCAATGAGTATCGGAGGAACAACAGCTAGGGCGAATCTAATCTGATGCCCAAAGAAGAATGGCTGCCTATCGATGTGATAGACGGCCTTCTTCCTTGCTATGTGGGCTCGGACTAGCTGAGCGGCTCGAGCTCGCGGTAGAGCGGGTCTCCGTCGCCCACGAGCACGTCCCACCACCACTGGGGCGACTCGACTCCGGATGCGCAGAGCATGTCCAGAAGCTTGGCCCTCGCATCCGGGGGCAGCTGCTCGAAGTCCTCGCGCATGGCGTCGAGCACGGCCTTGCTCGTGCTCATCATGTCGTTGCAGATCTCCTTCTTTTCCTCGAGGCTGTAGCTCTCGGGCGAGTAGCAGCAGAGGTCTGCTCAGAAGTACGCCATGTCCTCGGCCTGGGTGAGTTCGTTCATCTTCGCTTCGTTAATCATCTTTCTAATCTCCTCTCAGTGCCCCGCGCCGTGAATGGTGGCGCTGGGGTGGTACGAATTCCGGTACGAATAATCCCGAAAGGAGTGCTTTCTTTCAGAGCGAAGTGGTGTGCCGATTTCTCGAACACACCACTTCTGACCTGCGGTTTCGTTGTGTTTCTGGTTGGAGTGTGGAATAGTGCTTTGTGCGAAATTTTATTCCCACTCAATGCAATCAATTGTATAGATTTTGGGACTGCCGTAAGGCCCTGGTCCCACCTTGGGCGGGGACTTTCCCTCCATCTTCGAAGAACTGAGCTTGAGTACGTTCGAAGAGAGCGAAATCTTCATAAGAACAATCTCAAGGTTGCCTACGAAAAGCGTTTTCATGGCTGATACTTGTATTATCCTTTGTTTGGAGATGACAATGCTGAAAACAGAGCTCACAGATAAGGCGCTTGAAATTGCCCAGAAGGCCCATGAGGGGCAAGTGGACAAGGCAGGTCGTCCCTACATTGAACATCCCATCCATGTCGCCGAATCCATGGAGACCGAAGAAGAGGTTTGCGTCGCATTGCTCCATGATGTCATCGAAGACACAAACCTTACGCTTGCAGATATAGAAAAGGAGGGCTTTCCGGACGAGGTCATCAAGGCCCTTGAATTGTTGACCCACGATGACGATGTCCCGTACCTCGATTACGTGCGAGCGATTGCTTATAACCCGATAGCCAAGAAGGTGAAGCTGGCAGACCTTCGCCATAACTCCGATCTCACGCGGCTGCCCTCTATCACGAAACGCGATGAATGGCGAGTCGAGAAGTATCAGCAGGCCATCGGGATTCTTGAACAGGGTTGATGGCTTTCGCTGTGCATGAATCTGTGCAAACAAGACCGATAAGGAGAACGCGATGCAGCATCAATGCAGGGTCACCGTGCTC
>CANPVI010000235.1 GCA_947581665.1 uncultured Atopobiaceae bacterium
CCGCCCGCGCGCCCGCCCGCGCGCCCGCAAGCCGTACGGCCATGCGCCCGTTGCGTTCGTGTCGCGGGGGCGTCGATTCGTTCCAGCCTTGGCGCGTTCGGCAGGTGCGCCCCCACCGACGGCCCAATAGGCTCCTAGAATCCGAGCCAGCGTGCGCCCACGTCGCGCACTTCGCACCCGCGCTGGGCACGACGCCCGGAAAGGGGGCTCCATGAGCCGAAAGCCAGTATCCATCCTCGCGAAACTTGCCGCAGTGCTCGCCGCGTCCGCGCTCGCCGTGTGCGCGGTGCTCATCGTCGCGCCGACCCCGGCGCACGCCGCGAGCTCGAGCACCTACGGAAACCTCACCTTTAGCTCGGACGACCCGCTCAATGGCGTGATGTACGACGCCAAGGGCGAAGTGGTGATCTCAGGCAGCGCGGACATCACCGTCACGCCGGCGGCCACGCCCGATGGCGTCAACGTCACCTCCATCATCATCGGCGGCAATGATGGAAGCGAGCAAGACTACTCCGGCACCCTCAGCTTCAACGGCGTGACGCTCAATCCCGTCGCGATCGATATGCAAGACGCCATCGTGAACTTCACCGGTTGCACGCTCACCGGTGGCCAGGGCGCGCCCACGATCACCGCCAACGGCGAATGCGTCATCAACTTCTACGGCGCGACCACCCTGAATGGCGGCGCTGGTGCGAGCGGCACCTCACCCACCGAAGGCACGGCGGCGCTGCGCGACACCGGCACCGCTGCCATCCAGGTCTCCGGCACGATGACCGTGAACGGCGGCGCGGGCGGCAACCTCGACGCCAAGGACGGTATGCCCTCCGCAGGTGGTGCCGGCATCTACGCGCCCAACGCGACGCTCTCCATGGACTCGGGCACCCTCACCGTGAAGGCGGGCGAGACCTACACCGCGTCCCCGGAGGCCACGCCGCGCGTGCTCCCCGTGGGCCTCACCGTGGGTAAGTTCGATCTCGCGAACGGCACGGGCGAGCCGGGCGGCGGCCCCTCGATCACCGCGGTCGGCTGGCCCACCGCGAACTCGAAGCCGCTCCCCATCGATGGCCTCGACGCCGGTTCCCTGGATGACGACACGTTCTACCCCTGGGTGCTGCAGGCCTCCCAGTCGCCGGATGGCTCGAACGCCTTCCTCATGAACTTCGCCGGCTCCGGCGAAACGGAACCCGTCCAGCGCGAGGGTTGGCGCTGGTTCAACATCGCTCCGCACGAGGTCACGGGCCTTGATGTCATGGCGATCAGCAACATGGACGAGCCGGACACCCACCTCGCGAACCTCACGAACCCGATGCCCGGCGGCGAGGACGAACTGAGCTACACGCTCGGCATCGTGCCGACTTTCGACGATCTCGATGACATGAGCGTCTACGGCTGGATCGAGGGCGCGGTGGTCTCGAACCCCACCGCGACGCCCGCGAACGCGGTCAAGTGGCTCGGCGAGGGCGATTCGTTCGTGGTGGCGCCGGACTACACCGGCGACAATATCGCCTTCTCGGGCACCGCAACGCTCCCCGCGGCGTTCACCGCGCTGTATCCGTCGATCTCCACGAGCGTGACCTCGACCTTCATCGTGGAGGACGTCACGGCGATCTATAGGCTCTACAACCCCTACAACGGCGACCACCTCTACACCGCCGACGTCACCGAGGTGCAGAGCGCGGATGATGCGGGCTGGAACTTCGAGCACGCGGTGTGGATGCAGCCGGCCGTCCCGACTGCGGATGATGCGACGATCATCCGCCTCTACAACCCCTACACGAGCGGCCACTACTACGTGCCCGAGACGGACGAGGCGCAGATCAACGAGCTCCTGGGCTATGGATGGGAGAAGGACAGCGCCGCCGCAAACCTCATCAGCGTGCCGAGGACCGAGGGCCTGCCGATCTACACGGTGTTCAACCCCTATGCGCAGACCGGCACGCACCTCTACACGCCGAACTACGCGGAGGTCGAGTTCCTCGAGACGCTCGGCTGGCAGCAGAACACGACGGTCATCTACTCGCTTCCCTTCGTGCTGGTGAGCGACGAGGCGTAAGCGAAGACGCCGCCGGGTGCCGCACGGGCGCCGGGCGCGAACAAGTACGAACGCACGCAGGTCGGGGGCCGCGCGGCCCCCGGCCTGCTTTTTTGCGTAAGACGACGAGCCAGAGCGGCATAAAGTAACGAGCTGGGACGGCGTAAAACGACGAGCAGGGTGGCGTAAGACGACTAGTCGAAATGGCGTAAACTCGCCGTCGCAGCCCTCGGTCTCGGCCCCGATCGTCTCCTTCGCGAAGGACAGCTCCTGGAATCGCCCTTCGAGAGCCTCTGCGTGCATGACGTGGGTCTGCACCTTGATGCCCTTGAGGATTCCATGGGAGCCTCGCTCCACTGCTATCGTGATGAATAGGGAAACGAGGTGGACCTCGTGATAGAGCTTGCGGACGGCCGGTGGGGTGCCATCGAATGCAAGCTCTCGCACTCCGCAGTGCCCGCTGCCGAGCGAAACCTCCTTCGGCTGCGCGACCTCGTGGCCAAGAATCCGTCCCCGCAGCAACCCGAGCCGAGCTTCCTCATGGTGCTCGTTTCGGTGGCGCCCATGGTCTACACGACGAAAGCCGGCGTGGTCGTCGCACCACTCATGGCGCTTGGCGCCTCGCGCTGCGTG
>CANPVI010000236.1 GCA_947581665.1 uncultured Atopobiaceae bacterium
ACACGCGATCCATGGCGTCGAGCACGAGGTCGAGGGTGTGGATGGCGCGCTTGAGGACGGAGGTGTAGCAGAGGTCGAAGTCGTAGCCGGCGTCCTTGAGGGCGCGACCACCGTTGTAGGCCTCGTCCTTGCCGAGGTCGGAGAGGTCGACGTCGGCCCAACCGGTGAAGAGGTTCGCCTTGTTCCACTCGCTCTCGCCGTGACGGATGAGGACCAGCGTCATGGTCTCGGGGGTTTGGATGTCGGATCCGGACATGGTGCTCCTTTCGTGGAACATTGCGAATCGCGTCGCCCTCGGGGTATAGTAAGCCTTGGTTAACATTTTGGAACCTCGGCCCACGAACTCCGGGAGGAAGGACGCGCACGTGGTTGACGCCATCATTATCGCCTTTGTGGTCGCGGGTGTTTGCCTCGCGGTGCGCTCGATTGCAAGGAATTTCTCCCAAGGATCGTGCGCGGGCTGCGCGAAGGGCGGCCACTGCGCGGCGGCTTCGGGCAAGGGCGCCTGCACGGCCGTGAACATGGATGCGAGCGAGCTCTCGAATCGCGTGGCCGAGGCCCTGCGTAAGAGCTCGTAGCTCGCGGTTTTCAGGCTCGTTTCCGCTCCTTTCGCGCGTGTGGCGCGCTCGGCTATCATGGCCTCGAACGTGCCGTGCGAGCGATGTCTGAGGGGTGCGAGGGGCCATGTCACTCAACGAGCGCAACATCGATTACGTGCTCCGAACCGTCGAAGAGCGCGACATCCGCTTCATTCGCCTGTGGTTCACCGACGTGCTCGGCAACCTCAAGTCCTTCGCGATCTCGCCCGAGGACCTCGAGCAGGCCTTCCTCGAGGGCGTGGGCTTCGATGGCTCCTCGGTGGACGGCTTCGTGTCCGTGGTGGAATCCGACATGCTCGCCGTGCCCGACCCCGAGACGTTCCAGATCCTGCCCTGGCGCCCGACGCAGCACGCCGTCGCGCGCATCTTCTGCGACATTCAGACCCCGTCGCGCGAGCCCTTCGAGGGCGATCCCCGCGAGGCGCTTCGTCGCGTGTTCATGCGCGCCGATGCGGCGGGATTCGTGCCGAATGTGGGCCCCGACCTCGAGTATTTCTACTTCGAGGACGATCAAGACCCCAAGCCGCTCGACATGGCCGGCTACTTCGACCTCACGCCCACCGACGACTCGCGCGAGCTTCGCCGCGAGACGGTGCTCACCCTCGAGCAGGTGTCCATCCCCATCGAGTACTCGTTCCACGCCATGGGCCCGTCCCAGCACGGCCTCTCCCTGCGCTACGCCGAGGCGCCGGACTGCGCGGATAACCTCATGACGGCGCGCTTCGTGGTGAAGCAGATCGCGCTCCAGCACGGCTACTACGCGTCCTTCATGCCCAAGCCCCTGCCCGAGAGCGCCGGCAGCGCCATGCCGCTCCACCAGTCGCTCTTCGACCACGACGGCGAGAACGTCTTCTGGGGCCCCGATCCCGTCTACCACATCTCCGACGTCGCGCGTTCCTACATCGCGGGCCTCGTCGCCTACGCGCCGGAGTACATGCTTGTGACGAACCCGACGGTGAACTCCTACAAGCGCCTCGTGCCCGGTGGCGAGGCGCCCACGTTCGCCACGTGGGGGCGCCGCAACCGCTCGGCGCTCGTGCGCATCCCCATCCACAAGCCCGACAAGCACCTCTCGTCGCGCGTCGAGCTGCGCGTGGTGGATCCCTCGGCCAATCCCTACCTCGCCATCGCGGTGTCGATTGCGGCGGGCCTGCGCGGCATCGAGGAGGGCCTCGAGCTGCCGCCCGAGTACACCCCCGACCTCGGCGTGGATCCGCGCTCGCTCGCGAAGGCAGGCTTCGAGCGCCTGCCCGAGAGCCTCGGCGAGGCCATCGCCGCCTTCCGCAAGTCCACGTTCATGCGCGAGGTGCTCGGCGATCACATCTACGAGTTCCTCCTCGAGGAAAAGCGGCAGGAGTGGGAGAGCTACAACGCCTCCGTGACGGATTGGGAACTGATTCGCTATTACGGCGGCTACTAGTCGACGCTGCGGCGCTCACGTTCATTTCGCTCCCTGGCCCTTTACTCATTGATGTCGGATCGAATAGCCCGTGTGGTAGGCTTTTCGCGAGTGGGAACGAGGGAAAGGGGAGCGCCATGCACCATAAGAACGTGCTCTTCATCTCCCGCTCGGCCACCCTCCAGGACAAGATGCGCGCCCTCTCGCAGACGCTCGACGTCTCGGCACTGCTCGCCTATCCCGACGCCTTCCACGAGGCCATCGCCCAGGGCCATGACTTCGACCTCGTGGTGCTCGACCTTGCGAGCGTGGATGAATCCGCGCGCGGCGACATCGAGTGCTACGCGCACGAGAACGCGATCTCCGAGCTCGTGATCTGCACCGAGAACGACCTCGCCACGCTCACGCTGCCCGTGCAGGCGCGTGCGGACTTCATGGTGGCGGGCGCCTCCGATGCGGAGTTCGAGGCGCGCCTCACGAACCTCCTCTGGCCCGGCGAGGAGACCTCCCCCGACGACTTCGTCTCGATCGACGATATGACGATCAACCTCGCCACCTACCAAGTGCTCGTGGACGAGAAGCCCGTCGATCTCACGCTCATGGAGTACTCGCTGCTCTCGTTCCTCGCCACGCACCCGAGCCGTGCCTACTCGCGCGAGGCGCTGC
>CANPVI010000237.1 GCA_947581665.1 uncultured Atopobiaceae bacterium
GACGGCAAGCCCGTCTTCTACAGCCTCGCAAGCGGCGGCCACCCCGTCTACCAGCTCTTCAACTCCTACGAGCTGACGAACACGCACTTCTGGACGGCTGACGAGAACGAGTATGGCGACTGCCAAACGCAAGGCTGGACGGGCGAGGACATGAAGTTCCGCGCGATCGCCCTGTGAGGCGAGTAAGGACTTTGAGATCCACATTGCCATCTGGCTTCGCGCAGCGCGAGGCGGATGCCCCATCACCACTCCTCCCGATGCTCAAAGCTGCTGCGTACCCCTCTCCGCCGCCCTCGCGCTCATGCTTCTCGTCACTTTCCTGACGCGTAACACTCTCGGCCGCCCGCGTTTGTAGGGGTCGAGTATGGAGGGGCGGCTTCGCCTCTCGAGCGGCTCCGGCGAGAAGTCGTCCATGTCCACGTACTTTCGGACGGTCTTGGGATCGTGGCCGGTAGCGCGGCTGATCTCGGCCACGCTGGCGCCTTCCCTGTCCATACTTCGTATAGCATCGATGTCGGGCATGCTGAGCATCCTTTCCCCACTTCCCTCGTCGTCTCCGTGTTGCCAGCACTGGTGACGAGGGTAGGTGCGCGACGGGTCTTGGCGTGCCCCTTTCCAAGGGCGCGTCCCTCTTCTCACTGCCTTCGTTTTTTCGGGGAATTCCCAGTGACGAAGCAGGGATTTCTTGGCCGATGATTCATCCAATTAGAGTCTGACGGAAACATGCGGGAGGACTCCCACAGGGTCTTTATCCGCGACCTAGCCAGATCTTCATGAGCGACATGGCCACGAGCCAGATGTACCTGCTGGACGTGGAGTCCTCAATAAAGGAGAGGAAAGCAATCAAGCGAGAGGTCCTTGCCTATCGCATCCAGGACGACCTTCGGCCATCCGCATCCCGGACCGTTCGTGGAAAGGCTATGTGTCGAGCCGGGCGATGCGCCGTGGAACTAAGCCACGTAGCGTTTCGATGGAGGGCATCCACTCGCAACGAACCATGTATGATGACCTCGCCACATCATGAACCTCCCTCTGGAGGCGACCCATAACGTGCGGGATAGTCCTAGTTAGGGCGACATCCGCTGGAGAAGGACTATCGCGCGAGCGCGGGTCGCTTCATGGTGTGGCAACCCCGGCGGATGTCGCCCTTCTTAGGTTATATACGACTGCCGCCGTCGCGAATGTCACGGATGAAAGGATGTCCCATGAGACATCGGATGCAATACGCCGTGAGGATCGCACCCATAGTTCGCGAGAGGCTGTCTGTCTTCCTAGCCGCGATGGCGGCTGTTGCCTTCTGCGCCTTTCAGAGCTTTGCTACGGTCGCATTGGCAGATGAGATGAACATGGGAGTCGTGAACGAGCGGGCGCTACGGGCTCTCGCCGTGAGCGGGCAGAGGGTGACGCAAGTCTCCCTCGGCGAAGACCACAGCGCCGCCGTCACCTCCGATGGATCCCTCTGGACCTGGGGCCACAACCGTTACGGCCAGCTTGGCGACGGCACGACGACAGACAGTTCCACCCTCCGGAGGGTCCAGAGCCTCCCGCCCGTCACGGCCGTCTCCCTCGGCGGCGGCCACAGCGCCGCCATCGACTCCGACGGCTCCCTTTGGACCTGGGGTTACAACTTCAACGGCCAGCTCGGCGACGGCACGACGGTTGACAGTTCGACGCCGAAGAGGGTCGAGGGTTTGACGGGTGTCGTGGCCGTCTCCCTTGGCTCGTGGCATAGCGCCGCTCTGACCTCGGACGGCTCCCTCTGGACCTGGGGCGAGAACATCAACGGTCAGCTCGGCGACGGCACGCTTGATGACAGGTTGACACCGAGGAAGGTCGAGGGCCTTACGGGTGTCGTGGCCGTCTCATTGGACTACCGAAACAGCGCCGCCGTGACCTCGGACGGATCCCTCTGGCTTTGGGGCAGTAACGATTACGGTCAGCTCGGCGATGGCACTGTGGATGACCTCGCCCACCCAGTACCGAAGAGGGTGAGCTCCCTGTCCAACGTCGTGGCTGTTTCCTTTGGCGACGGTCACAGCGCCGCAGTTACCTCGGATGGCTCCCTCTGGACTTGGGGTGTCAACTCTTCTGGCCAGCTCGGCGACGGCACTAGGAAGTTCAACCCGGTTCCGAGGAGGGTCGACGGCCTGTCTGGTGTCGTGTCCGTTTCCCTCGGCTCCTCCCACAGCGCCGCCGTCACCTCGGATGGCTCCCTCTGGACCTGGGGCAACAACTCTCACGGCCCGTATGGTGACGACACTACGTCCAGCTATCCAGTGCCGAAGAGGTTCGACGGTCTGTCGGGTGTCGTGGCAATCGATCTCAGCGATTTCCACAGTGCCGCAGTCACCTCGGACGGCTCCCTCTGGACTTGGGGCGCAAACTCGGATGGTCAGCTCGGCGACGGCACGAGGAGGGACAGTCCGACGCCCGTGAGGATCTTCGCGGGCGAGCCGGTGAGCGTGCCCGTCTCCCCGGACCCTGACGTCGACTACGTCTATCGCCTCTACAACCGGTGGACCTACGAGCACCTCTACACCACCGACCCCGACGAGGCGACGTCGCTCCAGGCCGCCGGGTGGACCTACGAGCAGGTGGGCTGGAGCGCCCCGAAGACCTCCGACCGGCCCATCTGGCGCCTCTACAACCAATGGACGGGCGAG
>CANPVI010000238.1 GCA_947581665.1 uncultured Atopobiaceae bacterium
CTCCACGCAGGGCGTGACCTCCCGCGAGGCCGACCCCAACACCATGGACACCTACATCAACCAGCTGCTCGGCGGTGGTACGGGCGGCGGCAACGGCAGCGGGACCCGCTACGCCGGCCGCGTGTGGTCGGACAAGACCGTCTTCGCGAAAGGCGCAGCCTCGGCCTACGTGGTGGACGACTCTGCGGGCGAGAGCCCGAACCCGTGGAATGCGGACACGAACACGCTCACGCTCGACGAGGCCACCGACGGCGTGACGGGCAGCATCTCCACCAATGAGGACTTCCTCCACGTCTTCTCGGCCCTCGGCTCCACCCAGGAAGTGAGCGAGACCGTCCCCCTCGACGTGATGTTCGTGATAGACATCTCAACCTCAATGGGCAACGTGCCCCGTGATGTTTGGGAGAAGCACAAGGGTGAGGGTTGGGACAAGTACGAGGGTGAGGAGATAAGCGAAAGGGACAACGATGAATTGGGCATCCGAAAGGACATGATCTCGCTTCGCGATGAGGTGAAGGATGCGAGGATTCTTCAAACGTTGGACGCCGTGAACGGGGCCATGAACGCACTTCTCGACATCAGTCCGAAGAGCCGCGTGGGCCTCGCCGCCTATGCCTCCGGGGCAACGATTGTGTTGCCTCTAAAAAACTATGACCGAGGCGAAAACCATAACTACACGTTCGTCGATCTCGCCTCTTTCACAATAAAGAGTAATGAAGAAATGGAGAAATATCCGAATACTGGTTACTTTAAGTACTCGAATAAGGCGGAAATCGATAGAAACTACAATGACGGAAGTCCGGTTGAGAAAAGGTATCTCTTCGATGCTTGCCTGGGAAATGGTTCTGGCGCCGCTTTTTTTGCAATAAACGCCCATGGTGACACGAAACATCCTGAGGTGACAACAAACAGGGTTGGTAACAACTACCCCACAAAGGATGGGTCTGTGGTACGGCCGGGTGACACGGGGGAGAATTGGGATGCAGAAGGGAAAATAGGCCCTTCCGACGGAAAGGACGATTTCAGCGAGGTTTCAAAGTATGCAATCAGATACTGTCTGGCCGCGTTTACGAATCTCGAAGCGGGCAATTACGTGGGCATGCGAGCGCTCGCGAAGGCTGAGGACACCACCTATGTGACCCGAACCGGCGGCATGGTGAGCCGCACCCCCGCGCTCATCGTCATGACCGACGGCAGCTGCAACATGTTGTCGTGTTGCGATGAATCAATACAAGGGGGCGTGGAAAGTAATGACAACAAGTATTCGTGGAGTTGTCCTGATCCAACAATGACGAGTGATGTCATTTATAGTAGGTTTAAAGATAAGTATAAGAGTGTGTACGGCGACGGTGAAGACAATTCCAGTGATGACGTCATCATTTTGCAAACCCTCATGTCGGCGGCCTACATGAAGACAGCCGTTGAAGCGCACTACACGAGAGAGATCCAAGGCGCTGTGGGGGATGCCGAGCCCGTGAAGCTCAGGGTCGATGGCGTTGGTGTCGACGTGAGGAACACCGTAAACCAGCGAATAGCTCGCGCAACAATGGATCCGAAGGATTACTTCGACGAAAATAGAGAGGGTTACGACGAGCATGAAAAGTATGGAAACGAAGTCTCGTTCCCTCCTGATTTGGGGATACCGTGGACAGACCTTCGGGGTATTTATGGAGTTGATCTCGATACTTGGGGAATTTGGGTGGAAATCAATACCGAGGGGTTGAATGAGGATTACATTGCTTACGATTATTACGAAGATGAGGTGGCGGAAAGTGGCCTATTTGACATAGGGAAGTTCCCTATGAAAAATGAGTACTGGGCGACCGCCACGGAAATGGTGAAAAATATCCTCTATGTAGACGCGTACCACGGGGTTGAGAGCGCAGGTGTAGGCGAGCTTTTCCGGGGGCTCGTCGAGTCGCTCGCGGAATCGCAAACCGTGCCCGTCTCCGGCACGAACGACCTCGGCGCGGACAACTCCGTCTCCTACATCGATCCCATCGGCATCGGCATGGAGATCAAGAACCCCTACACGTCCAGCGCCGAGAGCAAAGCCGAAGCCGACATGGAAATGGCCCTCAACGGCCACGTCTACGGCGTCAATCGCTCGGCCGTCTACGACTACCAGTGGAATACGGCACGTGAAGACTTCCAAAACGGCTGGTACCAAGGAGGCGACGCCGCCTCGGCGAACTACAGCAAGGAGCGGCCAGACGACTACAAGACCGACCGCGACGCCTGGGCCGCGGGCTGGGTCTACCGTATCAACCGCGCCACCGTCACCGACTTCGTCCCCACCCTGAAGGGCGAGGGCGGGGCCGACCAAGAGAAGCAGAAGAACACCGTCTACACCGTCTACAGCGTGAAAACCAAGGACGGCGAGGAGCTCGACGCGACGGCTCGCGACGCTACCATCCACAACCCCTCCTATCCCGGCACCGCTGAAGACGACGAGGCGCTCGGCGACTACAAGCTCAGCGACATCCGCATCTGGGAGGAGGACACGGGCAACTGGCAGGATCGCTACGAGGGCGACCTCGTGCAAGACGCGGGCTACGACGACGCGCTCTACGCGGACATCCCCAGCGCCGCGCTCCCACTCCAAAAGGCCACGGTCGCGCTCCTCTCTGGCGACTCTGCCACCTATGTCGACAA
>CANPVI010000239.1 GCA_947581665.1 uncultured Atopobiaceae bacterium
CGAGCCAGCGGAGTGCCTCCTCCTCTGGAGCGACGGTGACATCTCCACCTGCCGCTACTTCATCGAGGCGGAGACGGAAAACGAGGGGCTCTCGCCCGAGGAGGAAGAGGTCTTCCGCGCGAGCCGAAGGCGCATGCTCGAGGCGATGGTGGGCTATTGCTACACCGCCGAGTGCCTGCGGAGCTACATCCTGCGCTACTTCGGGGAAACCGCGGGCGCTCGCTGCGGGAATTGCGGCAACTGCGAGAGCGGAGCCTCGGCCGTCGACGTCACGAACGAGGCGCGCGCCGTCATGCGCTGCGTGCAGCAGCTCCGCGGGCGCTTCGGCAAGGGCGTCGTGGTCGACATGCTCCGCGGCGCACGCACGGCGCGCATCGAGCAGCTCGGGCTCGCCACGTGCCGCTGCTTCGGCGACCTCGCGGAGGGCGCGGCGGTGCGCGGAAGCGACGCGCCACTTGCCTCCACCGTGCCCGCAGCGCGCATCCGCGAGGTGGTGGAACTCCTCGCCGCAGGCAGCTACCTCGTGGTTTCCGAGGGGAAGTACCCCACGGTGGGCTTCGGGCCGCGCTTTCGCGAGGCGGCCGAGCCTGACTTCTCCCTTTCCATGAAGGCGATTGCAAGGAAGCCGAAGAAGAAGGCGAGGCGTCGGGAGGGCCCCGCTCAGGGCTTCGGCCTCGCGAGCGCGCTCCCCGCGCACGCGGATGACGAGGAGCTCTTCGAGCGCCTCCGCGCGCTTCGCCGCTCCATCGCCGAGGAGGGCGAGATCCCGCCCTACATCGTCTTCTCCGATGCCACGCTGCGCGACATGTGCGCGAGGCGCCCCACCACGGACGAGGCGTTCCTCGAGGTATCCGGCGTGGGCGCCGTCAAGCTCGAGCGCTACGGCGAAGCGTTCCTGAAGGAGATCCGCACGTTTCTCGAGGAGGCGTGAGCATCTCTGAAAACTTACGTCGTGCAGCCAGTCTTTCGGTGCAAAACCGCACCGAAAAACTGGCTGCACGACGAAAAAGAGCTCGTTCTACTCGGCAGCCTCGGCCACCTTCGCGGCTCGACGGCCTTCGAACCAGTTGAAGATCGCGGGCCATGCGGCGATGAGCACGAAGAGCTCCCACCAGCTTGCAAAGAAGTAGGTCCAGAGCTCGCCGCTTGCCGTGAACCACGGCATCAGCACTTGCTCCGTGAGGACGAGCAGGAGAAGCCCCCAGCAGCAGCGCGTCACACGCCAGATGATGGGCACGCCCTTGGTCTCGAACTTCACGGTGCGGCTCTCGCTCACGATGCCGCATGCCACGCCGAAGAAGCGCCCCGCGTCCCTCCACCCGTCGATCTGCATCTCGAGCGGGTCCACGAGGAGCTTGCCGTTGGCGTCGTAGTCAAGCGGATAGGGGCGCAGGCTGATGTAGACGAGGAAGAGCGCCGTGAGAGCGGCCGCGGCGCCGAGGAGCCACCAGACGCGGTTCGGCTCGGCGTCAATCCAGTCCCAGAGCTTCGGTGCGAAGATCACCACGAGCACCGCCACGCAGAAGCCCACGAGCACGTCCTCGGGCGTGTGGGCGCCGATGTAGAGCCTCGAGAAGAGCGTGAGCGCGATCATCACGCAGAGGAAGACCACGAGCGGCACGTAGCGCCGATAGCGGTAGATGAGGGTGCCGTAGTTCGTCGTGGCGGTGACCGAGTGGCCGCTCGGGAACGAGTAGCCCGAGGCCAACTGCACCGGCTTGATCGCCGGCTCGCGGATCCACGGCCGATAGACCGTGAACGTGAGCTTCAGCGATTGCATGACGAAGCGCGCAAGCCCGAGGTTGAGGAACAGGTAGCGGCCAGTCTTCTTGTTCACCGCCCAGAAGAATACGCAGGCCAGCACCCATATGAAGATGCCATTCGAGAAATCGCTCATCTGGACGAAGAAGTCGTTGAAAAGGCCGTCGATCGACTCGCGCCAGCCTTGGAGCGCTAACAAGAATTGGAGATCCATGGCTCCTCCCCTTACGCCGTGCCATGCCACGTGGACACTACACCGATCGCACGCGAAGGGGCCCGCATCTTCGCAAAATGGAGTGCGATTGTTACGCACGCGGGCATTGACGAGCAAAACGCAGCTACAGCCAGCCCCAGCGCACGGGGACGCTCGCACCGTAGTGCGAGATCCACCAATCGAGCGGCGTCACGCGAATGTGCCCCACGTTATCCATCACGCGACCATCGCCGAGGTAGATGCCGATATGGCCGTACTGGCGGCCGGCTTCGGTGTGCGGGTGCGTGGAGACCGCGATGGCCATGCCGGGCTCGAGCTCGGCGCGATCGGTGCTCGTGAGCTGCTCGTACATGTCGTTCGCGTTGCCCGTGGGATAGCGATCGAGCGCCTTGGCGTAGACCTGCGAGACCCATGCCGCGCAAAGGTCCTCTCCCGGAGACGGCACCTCATAGCATGCCTGGACGATCGCCCTCCCCTCTGGGCTCATGGCCTCATCGGCATAGCTGTCCGACTGGAGCGAGGCGAAGCCCACGAGCACGCACATGAAGGCGGCGAAGATCGCCACGAGCACGATCACGAGGCGCGTACGCCAACGATGCGCGCGACGCGGGCGGAGGAATGCGGGATCCGCCTGCGCGCGGGAAGATGTGGGCGCGGCAGGTGCGTGCCGTGGGGT
>CANPVI010000240.1 GCA_947581665.1 uncultured Atopobiaceae bacterium
GATGCTGAACTGCTTGACACCCTCCTTCGACCCGAGCGCGGAGGCGGCGACGAGCGCGCGTCCGGGGCCCTTGCCGGGCTCGAACCGCGCGAGGAGCGCGTCCCGTGCGGCGTCGAGGCATGAGGCGAGGCCACCTGCGGGTTTCTCGTCAAGGACCTTCACGACGCGTACGGTGCCGGTGATGCCCTGCATTCGGGAGCTCACGCCCCACTCGTCATCTCCGAGCGCCTCATAGCGTCCCACCACGCGGATCTGCGCGCCACGCTGCAGGCGAGGGCCACTCGAGAGCCACACGCGCCCCACGGGCGACCCCTCGATGCGCACCTCCGCGGCGCTCCAATAGCCCGTCTCCGTGGGACTCGCCTCGCGGGTGATCCGCAATTCCCATTGAGAGACCGCGCGGGTCTCCATGGCGAAGAGCGCCCTCCCCTCCTCGGCGAGGACGGTTCGGCCCAGGGCGATTCCCGTGCACGCCGCGGCGCCGACGATGCCTCCCACCATGAGCGCACGCGTGAAGGACGATGCGGGCACGCTCGTCCGCGCTCCCCATCTCCCGCGCACGCTGGCAACGACCACACCGCACACGAAGAGAAGGGAGAGGATCCACCAAGGAAATGGCTCCTCAAAGGGGGTTTCGGGCGGAGTGGCGGGGTTCGTGAGCGTGAGACGCGTCCCGACGAAGAGGAAGACGAATGCGAGGAGCGAGAGCGGGCATGCGCTGCGCTGGGGCCAGGAATTCTCACACACAGATGAGGTCCTTCAAGGAGGCGAACTTCTTCTCGCCTATCCCCGAGACCCGCATCAGGTCCTCGGGCGACGCGAAGGGACCTCCGCTCTCGCGCTCAGCCACGATCTTCTTCGCGGTCGCCTCCCCTATCCCCGGAAGCGCGCAGAGCTCCTCCTCGCTCGCGAGGTTGATGTTGACGAGCGTGGAGGAGTCTTGGCCGGTTGCGCCCGAGCTCGACGAGCCAGTGGTGACGACGCTCGAGGATGCCTGCGGCGCCTCGCCGAACGCGGGTATGTGGATCTTGTCCGCATCGTGGACCTGGCCCGCGAGGTTCACCTGGGAGACGTCGGCATCCGCGGTGAGGCCACCTGCCATGTCCACGGCGTCCATCACGCGGATGTCATCGCCTTGGACCTCGTAGACCCCAGGCGATGCGACGGCTCCATCCACGTGTATGCGCACGGTGGCGGGTGCGCTCTCGGCGCGCGTCTCACCCGCCATGGAAGTTTCGTCGGTGTCTTCGCCCTCGGAGTCGGCGTCTTCCACGTCACGCTCTTCGAGGACGCCCGTGTTCGTCTCGATGCGCGGCAACTCCACTGCGGATTCGCTCGTCTGCGCGAGCAATGCCACTGCGGAGCCCGCGCAAAGCGCGCACCCGATGATGAGGGTCGCGTGCTTCGTCGCGAGCTGCCTGAGCGTCCTCGAGAGCGAGGTGCGATTTCTGGTTCGCCGTGCCATGGGCCACCTCCGAGCCCATGGTGAAGGCACCGCAAGGCGTTGGCGGGAAATGGCGAATTGGCGCCCGCATCGAGCTGGCCACGATCTCTCAAGATGCGACCCACGGGGCGGCGAATGGCGAGGTGGAGGGGACTTTACACCCCAACACGCGCGCGGCGCTCGTCAGCGAGGCGAGTTGTCGCCTCCACGCGTCCTCCACACTGCGGGTGCGAGGACCTCGTGCCTCTCGCTGAGCGCCCTCGGGGGCCTGTAGCTCGGGCATCCCTCGACGTCCACGTACTCGAGCAAGGAGACGCCCCGCTCGATGAGCGCATCGGGATCCAACGCCCCCCAGGCGTGCCTCACCACATCCAGGCGCGCATGGGTTTCCGGCCTCCTCGGCATGAAGAGCGTGCAGCAGTCGGGCGCCTTTTCGCTCGAAAGGTCGTAGGTGCCGATTTGCCGCGCGCGGTCGATGATCTCCACCTTATCCGAACCGATGAGCGGGCGAAGCACGGGAAGCGATCTCACGGCATCGTTCGTGGCTCGGATGTTGTCCAAGGTTTGCGAGGCCACCTGGCCGAGGGATTCACCGGTGACGAGCGCCTTGGCACCCTCGATCTCGGCCACGCGCTCGGCGATCGCGATCATGGCGCGCCGGTAGAGGATCACGCGCAACTCCTGAGGGCCCTCGAGCGCCATCGTGCGCTGGATCTCCCCGAACGGCACGACGTAGAGACGTCCCACGAGGCCAAAGGGACGCAACCTCTGGAGGATGTCCTGCACGAGCCATTCGCTCGCGTCCGAGGTCACGGGCCTGCCGGAGAAGTGGATGGGGCACACGCACGCACCGCGCCGCCCCACCATCCAGCTCGCCACCGGCGAATCGAAGCCGCTCGAAAGGAGCGAGACCACTTTGCCCGCCGTGCCCACGGGAAGTCCGCCCACGCCGCGCATGCCCTCGCCATAGACGTAGGACTCCCCTCCCACGACGTTCACGGTGATGGTGACGTCGGGGTTGTGCATCTGCACGATCTTCTCGGGAAACTCGGCACAGAGCGCCGCGCCCACGTTCCTGTTGATGTCGAGGGTGTGCTCGGCGTAGTCGGTGTTCGACTTCTTCGCGTGCACCTTGAACGTCGTGAAGGGCTCGCTCTCCCGCATGGCGAGGACGGCCGCCTTGGCAAACGCCTCCTCGCTTCGCG
>CANPVI010000241.1 GCA_947581665.1 uncultured Atopobiaceae bacterium
GATACGCTGAGAGCTCATGGAGGTCTACCGCCCGATGCAGGGGTTCGCGCTCAAGGAAGGTCTCATCGCCATCGATCAGGTCGATGAATTCCGGCTCCACCACCATGAAACCGATGTTGATGAGATTGCCATCCCCCGGGGCCTTCTCGCGGAAGCGCAGCACGGCGTTGTCGCTGTCGAGGTCGACGACCCCGAAGCGCTGCCCCACGTTGTAGGCGGTAAGCGTCGCCATCTTCCCCGATTGCCTGTGGAAGTCGTTGAGCGCCCGCAGATCGATGTCGCCCACGCCATCGCCGTAGGTTATCATGAACGGCTCGTTGTCAACGTACTTCGCGATGCGCTTGATGCGCCCGCCCGTCATCGTGTTGAGCCCCGTGTCGACGATCGTCACGCGCCACGGCTCGATTGCTGTCGTGTGCACCTCCACCTCGCGGGTTCCCCCTGAGAAATCGAACGTGACGTCTGAGGTGTGGAGGAAGTAGTCGGCGAAATACTCCTTGATCATATGCTGGCGGTATCCGGCGCAGATGATGAAATCGTTGAAGCCCTGCGCCGAGAAGATCTTCATGATGTGCCAGAGGATGGGCTTGCCGCCGATTTCCACCATGGGCTTCGGGCGCAGAATGCTCTCTTCCGAGATGCGCGTTCCCAACCCGCCCGCCAAAATGACCGTTTTCATTCAACCCTCGCTCTGATCAGCGTTTTTAAGCAACAATCTTCTTAACGCAACAGCGCTATTGTATCCGATATTCACCCGACCTTTAGCAGGATTTCAAAGACTCTCGTTCGTTTCCAACATACGAGCGCCCATCAAAAAACAATCAGAAACATGACAATCGGATTGGAAAGATTGAGAATATCGCAATCTAGTTTTTGGGTTTAAATTGAACCAAATACAGATTAGACATCCCTTTCCTGCGGAGAGCCTGAACGCTACTCGAATAGCTCTTGATATTTCTCGTCCAAAGATGCCAGCTTACCCCAGATTGCCGATTCATCATCTCCAACTGGAGCGGACGCATAATCGCTCTCAATTTTTTGAAAACCGAGATTTGCATACTGATCCGCCAACTCAATAGCGCGTTCGACATTAGCTATCTCGTCATATTCACCATCTTGTATTAAATGGTCTGCCAAAAGAGAGATTATCTCCGACATGTATTCATGTGGAATCGATCGCGTGTTTGCAACTCCGGTATTCCCTTTAACGGCTTTTGGAATATCACCGCTTTCGACACCGAGGGCGAGCGCATACATATAAAGCTCGTCTCGAGTAGTGGGCCTACCCAAACCCAAATAATGGCTTTTGTCTAATTCCTTTACGAGTCCATCGTTGTATTTCGTAGCAATGCTTACGCGATCTTTAGCCATGATTCTTTGTTAGCGTCGGGCTTTTTTCGCCCTTTCTAGCCGAATTAATTTAGCCAACCTAGCCGCACAAAAATCGCCAAATCGATTGTTTATCAGGCCATCGCGTTCGTTCGTTTCTCCTATGCTAACTTTGCCAATCCGTCAGCGGAAGGAGGATTATGGATGAACGATAAGAATCAACGCGATGGCCTTCAAGAGATTATAGACTCCGCTCTTGAATCCATGGGCGCGATGGGAAAAGATGGCCCCATCCCCGAGAAAATCAACTTGGCCGAACTTGGCCGCCGTACCGGGCTTACCCGCTCGAAGTGCCGCACGCTTCAGAAGAAAGGCTTCGTCGTCGGGCCCCATGGTCGGTGCGGGTCGCATGCAAAAGCTACGGTGCTCACCGGCTATGCTGACGTGATCGATAAGCTATTGCGGGTCGGCGTGACAAACTCATCTGTGATCTATGAGCGGCTTTGCGAGAGGGGCTACACCCACGGCCTCACCGTCGTCAAGGACTACATCGCAGCACACAAAGATCTCGCGCCCTCAAAGCGGGCCCTTGCGGCCCAAGCCCCCAACCGAGGCCGCCGCTACTCGACCGAACCCGGCGAGTGCTTTCAGATGGACTGGGGATTCGTGAACATCCTGAACACCTTGGGCGAGATGGCCCGCATTGCGTGCTTTTCGATGATATGCCACCACTGCGGAGTGGCCTTCATCGAGTTTTTCCCCAACGCCCGCCAAGAAAACCTCTTTATCGGCATGGTGCATGGATTCATGATCATGGGTGTTCCCAAATACGTTCTGACCGACAACATGAAAAGCGTCACCACGGGCCGAGACGTCGAGGGGCGGCCGCTTTTCCAGCCCGACTACGCAGCCTTCATGGATGCCGTGGGGTTCAGGACGCGGCTGTGCAAGCCGTACCACCCCTTCACCAAAGGCAAGGTGGAGCGCCTCATACTTTACGTCAAGCGGCATTTCTGCCAAGGGCGGCCATTCACCGACATCACCGATCTCAACCAACAGGCGCTTGAGTGGTGCGCCGAACGGGCGCGCCTTCCGAAGCGCTGGTCCGACTTCATCCCCGCAGAGGAGCATGCCGCTGCCTGCATCCCCAAAGCCGGCGAGCTTGTCCGCGACGACGCGGTGGCGGCCTATCTCTGCCCCCGCCGCCGCGTGAGCTTCGATGGATTCGTGTGCTATGAGGGAAGGCGCTTCGGGGTTCCTTATTGGCATACTGAGCCTATCGTGCGTGTAAACCGCGAAGGCCGGTCTTTGCACATC
>CANPVI010000242.1 GCA_947581665.1 uncultured Atopobiaceae bacterium
CGGCGCCACAAGCGGACACCCCCGCAGAGCAGCCAAACGCTGCGCCCCAAGCTGCGCCCGCGCCAGCTCCTGCTCCCGCTTCGGCTCCCCAGGCGCCCGCTCCGGCCAAGCCGAAGCCCCGCGTGCCCCTCGTGGCGATCATCGTCGCGGCGGCCGTTGTGGTGGTCGGCGTGGGCATCTGGGTGTGGTTCGCCTTCCTCGCGCCCATCCCCCTCGATGAGGGCACCTTCCCCGACGTGGCCACGCGCAACGCCGTGACCACGCAGTTCGATGCGGACGGCAACGGCGAGCTCTCGCGCGACGAGGCGAACAACGCCACGTCCTTCACAGTCGACGGCGCCGCCAACCTCGAGGGCCTCCAGCACCTGCCCAACCTGAGGGAGATCTCCGTGAAGGGCACCGCGCTGAGCTCGGTGGACCTCGCGCCCTTCGGCCAGCTCCAGACCTTCACCACCGAGGCGCCCCTCGCCGAGATCGACGTCTCGCGCAACCCGCAGCTCGCCGAGCTCGGCGTCGCGGACACCACCGTCGTCACCGGCCTCGAGGCCACGCAGCTCGAGGAGACGTGGCTGCCGATGGCGTTCTCCTACCAGTACGGCAAGGAGGGCGAGACCTACGAGAGCTACGAGGGCGATTCCGTCACGCGCAACGCCGCCGGCGAGCCTGTGGTCTACAAGGAGGTGTGGTACTCGCACGGCACGGGCGAGAAATCCACGGTCACGAACACCTACGAGTTCGACGATGCCGGCAAGGTGACGGGCGCCACGTGCCTGGACGATTACTCCAGCACGGGCGACACGTCGCAGTCCACGAAGACCTTCACCTACGACGACGCGGGGCGCGTTTCCTCCATCGTGAGCGACACGTCCTACAGCACCTCCACCTTGGCCTACACCTATGGCACCAATGGCGAGCTCCTCACGCAGACGAGCGGCTACGGCGATTCCACGTCCAGCTACACCGAGGAGGTGAGCTACGACGACGCGGGCCGTCCCGTCTCCATCATCGATAGCGACGATGACGCGATGGTGGAGACGCTCATCACCTATGGCTACGACGACGCGGGACAGCTCACGCATTGCTCGAACATCCCGCGCAAGTCCTACGTGTACCGGGACTTCGTCCTCACCTACGACGAGGAGGGTCGCGTGGTGAAGTCCGTGGCCACGCCCGGCGCGCTCCTCTACGACACCTCCCCCAGCGCGTACAACTACACGATCACCGTCGATTACTCCTACGACGAGAACGGCCGCTTCACTGGCGCCACCGCCTTCTCCGATTACGGTGATTCCTTCACCAGCTCGCGCATCGCGAGCTGCACCTACGACGACCACGGCAACCTCGTGAAGGTGGACATCTCGTTCGACCCCTCGAGCGGCTCGACGGACACGTACCACACCATCTACGAGTGCTCGTACAGCCGGTTCTTCACGCAGAAGGACGCGCCCGCGCCGCTGCGGGTGTTCTACCTCGAGCCTTCCTTCGACGAGCAGATGTTCCAGCAGTACACGCTCCAGCCGTACTACCCGGAGGTCCCCGCCCTCGACCCGAGCGTCATCGCCTTCGCGTACAACGTCTCGTCGAACAGCTCCTACTAGTCGCTTCCACCGCGAACCCCCGCTTGCCCCCTTTGCGCGCTAAAGGGAGCCAAGCGGGGGCTCGCGGCGCAAACCGAGGAAGTCAAGCGAAAAGCGCGCCTCGCCGCGATCTCGCGCTTCGTGCACCATGGGCAGCTATTCATGCGGATTTAACGCGGTGCTCGTCCTAGCTGCGGCAACGAGCCGTTAGGGTAGATGCGGACACGAACCTTGCGCCTCGCTGCGGTCTCGTGTACCAGCACTTTCAACACATGCATGACCAGCACTCAGGGCGGAGGCATCCATGGCGGAACCGGCGAAGCGCGCGACAAGCAGGACGCGCAAGGCAGGCATGGCCGCGAGTGCGAACGGCATTCCCCAGTTCTCCCCGAGCTTCATAGCCGAGGTGGGCAAGTGCGATTCGGTGGACTCGTTTCGCGAGCTGCTCGACCACAGGGGCATCTGGCTAAACCGCAACGCCGCGCAGGGCGTCTACGACTACCTGCGCTCGCTCTCCGGCGGCATGCTGAGCGACGAAGAGCTCGCGGGCGTCATAGGCGGCGTGCACGCGGATGCCGCCGACGAGGCCTTCATCTCCACCCTCCGCGTCCTCGCCGACCAGCTGAACTAGCCCGGCTTGCGCCGCAAGCGCCCGCACTTCTAGGTTTGCGCCGCAAGCGCCCGCACTTCTAGGTTTGCGCCGCAAGCGCCCGCTTGCGGCGCAATGAGGATGGAGCCCCTTCCACCGGTGGCGCGTAAGCCCTTGCATCGGTGGCGATGGTGTGCAGTGCCTTCCGCCGGTGGCTTGTAGGGCCTTGCGCCGGTGGCCGTGTCGCGTAGGGCCTTGCGCCGCGTTCCGTAGGCCCTTGCGCCGGTAGTCGAGCCGCGTAGGGCCTTGCGCCGGTGGCCGTGTCGCGTAAGGCTTTGCGCCGCGTTCCGTAGGGCCTTGCGCCGGTAGACGAGCCGTCTAGGGCCTTCCGCCGGTAGCGATGTAACGGCCGAAGGCCCTAGAGAGCAGCTTCCCTACCGGCGGAAGCCCCTCCACGCCCGATTTA
>CANPVI010000243.1 GCA_947581665.1 uncultured Atopobiaceae bacterium
CTTTGAGAGGTCGGCATTGGGATCCACGGCAGATGTGGCAGACTGCCCATCTTGGCTTACGGTGTAGGTTTGCACGCCACCCTGAGGAGTCTGGCCCTCGGGAAGATCCTCAAGATATGCCTCAGCAGCGGCCTGAGCATCGCTCCCGCCGAAGAGAACGGTGGTTTTATTGCCTGCGGCATCGACCGTCACGATTTCCTTCACTGATTCGCCGGCACCGATGACGTTTTGGTTGAAGGACGCGGGCACGGTACCGGAGAACGAAGCCTGCTCAAAGGTGTATGCGTCACCCTCGAAACTCGCATTAGGAGCGATCGTTACACCATCTACGTTCACATTTCCGCTGGTGGCGGTAATTCTCCCACTCACGGTTCCTCCCGTGAGCTCCACATTCCCGCTTTGGTTGACGATATTCCCCGAAACCTCGCCATTTTCGACGTTCACAGTGCCACCAGTGTTAGTGACTGTTGAGGTGAGTTGGGAACCTTCACCGAGGACACTAACGGTTGCACCCGTCTCGTTTGTGATAGGAACGGAAACGGTCCCACCACCAACTTTATCCCCGTTTTGATCCTCGCCAATGATGATGCTACCGCCCTCCTGATTCAGGATTACCGCATCACCACTACCTTCAGCCGGTGTTGCCGGAGTTATAGAACTGCCAGTACCAAATATCCTTATTGTTCCCTTGTTATAGCCATTCTCCGCGGTACCACCCCAAATAACAGTCCCGCCATTGATGGTCCCATCATTATGTGACGTGGGAGGCGTGGTAAAGGAGGCCCATGCCGGCGTCGCTACGATGACGGCTGCAAAGACTGCTAGCAACGCGGCCAGCAGTCCTCCAACGATCTTCTTCGGACTGTGACTCATACACAGTCTCCTTTCCCTGGTTCCAGCGCCCCACCTAGCGAAGGAGCGCTTTGTTACCTGTTTGTGTGAGGTCGGATCGGATAGTTCTGGTGTGTTTGGGGATGCAATGCCTATTCGCTTTCCGGACCTCCCCTCGCCCGGGCGCCACGGAGGCGGCGCGGGTTGAAAACGCCCGGTCCGCGGGCTTTGTGGGGGAAAGAGACGACGAGAAGCCCCGACGCATGCGTCAGGGCGCCTTCGCGGCTCTGTGCGCGCGTGGTGTGGACCACGTCTCCCCTTCCCCGAGCCTCGAGGCGGACCTCGATCGGCCGTGGGGCGCTGCGTGCGGGCGGTGGCCCGAGCGCGATGGCCCCATGCCGGCTCGTCGTCGGTTGGTGGCGAGCGGGTGCCTTGGGCGCGTGCGCTGGCGCTTGCGCGTGCTTGCGCGTGCGGGCGCTGGCGAGCGCGGGCGCGTGCGGGCGCTGGCGAGCGCGTGGCGCGCTTCAGGCGTGGGAAGTGGGAAAATGAGACGGGCGTGGCTCCGCACCACCGCTTGCGCGGTGATGGCATCACGGGCTCTCCAAAACCTCGTGCCGAGCGCTGCTTCGCCTCATGAGCCGCAGTTCGTCCATGGCCGTGGACGGGCTGCGGTTTCTCGCTTCCGGTCCCGTTCGTGCTGCCATGTTGTGCGGAATGCGCGGTGCGGATTCATACGCGTAAAGCCGCCCGAGAGAGTCGTCTTTCGCGAGCGCTTCGGCGAAATATGGATCCAGTACCGAGGTACCAGACAACGTGGCTGCCCGCACAATACGCGAATCGCGCCCCCGTTTCAACCATGGACCGCTCAGGGGGCCAGCGTGCCCGAACGGGCACCGCCGGAACCACTTGCGACGTGGCAGGCAACCATCACCGCTTACGCCGCAGACCCACGTTTTCGGTGCGAAGATCGTCGCACCGAAAACGTGGGTCTGCGGCGGAAACTCGGGCAGG
This sequence comes from uncultured Atopobiaceae bacterium, assembly GCA_947581665.1. Lineage (GTDB taxonomy): Bacteria > Actinomycetota > Coriobacteriia > Coriobacteriales > Atopobiaceae > CANRLS01. The sequence goes on from CANPVI010000243.1 coordinate 1,843, forward strand.
CGGCGAGAATGTGGCGAGGTGACGGGGCGCAGTGCTCGACGTTCGCAAAGGGTATACTAGGCGTAGCAGGCGGGACCCGCTCCTATGGTGTTAGGAGCTTAGCGGGCGACGCTTGATATCTTTGAGGCCGGGTTCGCCCCCGGCCTCGCGCCCTTTAGCGGTCGTTTTCAAACGTCGTCGTCTCCTGCTCGCGAACTCGTAGAGCTCGAGAGTGAACGCAGCGATCGTCGCAATCGCCGCAATCGCCGCAATCGCCGCGAGAGTGTCGAGTACGTCCATAGCTCACCACCCCCTCCCCATCGCATAGGGATCGGTGATGCGCCGCCCGCCTCTTGTATCCCGCCTACTACGTGCTCCAGACTAGCAGCCCCGGCGCTCGTTCACGGTTTCCCCAAGAAGGCAAGATGAGCCTCTCCAGCAGGCCCTTTGTTCCATATGCGGCTTGCGTCGCGGGCGCATGCATTCACCGCGATAGACACCCTCCCCCACTTGCGCCACGGGCCCACGTTTTCGGTGCGTGGACCGCACGCCGAAAATGCGGGCCCGCGGCGGAAAACAAGTAAGAGCGGTTCGCGGTGGAAAGTAGGAGGCGATGGTGCGGAGGGACTTGCGCCGGTGGCACGTAGAGCCTTCGGCCGGTAGTGATGGTGCGGAGGGACTTGCGCCGTGTTCCGTAGAGCCTTCGGCCGGTAGTGATGGTGCGGAGGGACTTGCGCCGTGTTCCGGAGGGCCTTCGGCCGGTAGTTTTGCCACCTAGCGCCTTCTGCCGGTAGGCCATGTCGGTCA
>CANPVI010000244.1 GCA_947581665.1 uncultured Atopobiaceae bacterium
TGTTGGGGTTGTAGAGGCGGTAGACGATGGTGCTCGCCGCGGGCACGGTGCCCTTGACGGTGAGGACGCCCTCGAGGTTATTGCCGCCGACGACGGGCACGGTGACCTCGTAGCTGCCCTGGGTCGCGGTCTCGGAGGTGTCCACCGGGACGGTCACGGTGTAGGGGCCGGAGCCCGCGACGGTGATGTCGCCGATGCTGACGCCGTTGGCCGCGCCTTCGCCGACCACGTTGTTCTCGGTCACCGTCACCTTACTGGTGACGATGGAGTCCATGAGCATGGCCTGGGGGTTCACGGGCAGGTCGCTCGCGGACTCAGGCTGATAGGTAGCCCCCGTGACGTCCGTGTTGACGGCGATCGCCACGGTCGCGGTGAAGGTCGCGGTCTCGCCGGCCCTGACGGTCGCGGGCGAGCCGCCGAGGGCGGCCTGGGTCACGGTCGGGACGCCGTAGAAGGCGTAGTAGGTGGCGTTCTCGGTCGCGGTCGGGACGGCCGTGAGCGGGGTGTAGGTCGTCGTCGCGCCGGAGTCGTCCACGCCGTACCAGCCGAGCGTCACGTTGTTGTTGAGCGCGACGTTGGGGAGCTGGGAGACGGCCACGGCGTCCTCGGCCGAGGGGTCGGGCCCGGACACGAGCGTCCCCTCGCCGGGCTTGGTGAAGTAGACGGCGTACTGGGTGCCCAGATCCTCCGGCGACAGGCCGAACGCGGCGCTGGAGGGCTGGGGCGTCGGGGCCGACGCGCCGGAGGCGTTGCCGCAGAAGGTCACCTGGTAGGAGACGGGGACGCTGGCCGTGGGGCTCGCGAGCTCCGCGTTGGGCTTGCCGGACTTGCCGGTGTAGATGCCCTGAAGGGCGCTCGGGACGAGCGTTTCCGCTTCCTCGGAGGCCTTGAGCTCGAGGGTCGGGCCGGTCATGGTGTTGAGCACGACGAAGTTGTCGTTGCCGAGGGTCGCGGCTATGTCCTGGATCACGGCATCGTCGCCGCTCGCGAGATCGAAGTTGTTGTCGTCGATTTGCATGCTCTTCACCTGCGCCGCTCCCTCCGCGAGGGGCACCGAGGCGTCGGTGAACACGGGCTGGGCGTAGGCCGTGTACGCGAAGCCGTTCCGATTACTGGCACTGGAGTTCGCCCAGGGCTGGTACTTGTTGCCGACGATGGGCACCACGAAGCCGCCCTGCTGCTCGAGGTTGCCCGGGCCGTTGGTGCTGGTCCCGACGTTCGCCGGCTCCACGTCGATGGTGAGCGAGGCGATCGGGTTCGGCCAGACCTTCAGGGTGTTGCCCGGGAGGGTCTGGTTGTAGGCATCCGACGAACCGTCGCCGTCGTTGAAGCCCTGGATCTCGTAGGGGATGTCCTTCTTGTCGGCGCCGATGCCGTTGCCGCTCGCGACGGTGTAGAGGTAGGTGGAGGCGGCGGAGCCCGGCGTGACGGTCACGTTGCCGCCCACGGCCTGGACGGCGGGCTGGCCCTCGACGTCGCCGGCGGTGACGGTGACGGTCGGGCCGTTCTCTACCTGGGAGGCGTTGCTCACGCCGAGGGTTCCAGAGACGCCGCTCATCCCCTCGGGCTTGTCGTTCGCGCCCTCGGGGTCGACGCCGCCCGCGACGGTCGCGGCGCCGCCCTGCACGTCCACGTTACCGTAGACGCCGTTGCCGAGCGCGGAGGTTGCGTTGAGCGAGCCGCCATAGACGTTGACGGCCGCCGCGATGGCGTTGCCGGCGGCGCTCACGGTGAGCCCGGCGTCCTCGAAGGGCTTCGTGGTCGCGCTGTCGTACCCGACGTTCACGGTGGTCGCGGAGATGCCCACGGTCTGGACGCCGGTGCCGCTGGCCGTGAAGACGCTCATGGCGCCGTTCACAACGAGGTTCTTCGCCCCGAGGTCCACGACGCTCGGCGCGTTCGCGCCCGTCGTGCTCGCGGTGAGCGTCGCGTCGCCGGCGACGGTCACGCCCGACGTCTTGCTGGAGATCGCCGGGAAGCTGCTGTTGGTGATCGTTACGGCACCCGCCGACACGTTGAGCCCCTTACCCGCGGAGCTCTCGGTGAAGCCGAGGCTCACGGCGGGGTACTGGGCGCTCTCGGTGGAGACGGCGAGCTTGCCCTTGCCGTTGATCTCGATGCCGTTCACCCCCGCGTTGGTGATGTCTTTTATGAGAGCGTCCGCCTCGCTGGCGGCCGGGGCGCTGACGGCCGCCTGGCCGCCCGTCGAGGCGATCGAGTTCGACCCGGTGAGCGTGAGCGTTACGCCCCCCGCCGCGCCGCTGTCGATGATCGTCACCGACGGGACGGGCCAGTTGCCGCTGATGCTCACGCCGCTGAGCGTGATGGTGGCGTCCGACACGCCGGCCGTGTCGATCACGAGGGGGCGGCTGACGGAGCCTGTGGGGGTCGTGATGGTGAGCCCCGTGGCGGTGCTGTTCACGGTCTTGACGTAGACGACCGCCGTGCCGGAGATGCTCTTGGTCGCGTCGACGAGGTTCCCGCCGACGGAGGTGGCCGCGTCCTTCCCGGCGTTCGTCCCGGTGGTCACCTCCACCGCATAGCCGTTGGTGTTCTCGAGGGCCTGCGCCTCGGCGGGCGCGGCGGCCGCGGGCCGGGCCACGACCACGGCCGCGACGAGGGCGACG
>CANPVI010000245.1 GCA_947581665.1 uncultured Atopobiaceae bacterium
CCCACCGCGCCCACGCCGGCAAGCGCGTTCACGCAGGAGAGCTCGAAGGTGGCCCAGGTGACGATGAGCAGGAGCTCGGTCGTCACCTGGCGGCCGAAGAAGTGCGAGGTCACGAAAAGCAAAAGCCCGTAGACGCCCGCGCCGATGAGCCATACGGCCCAGCCGGGGAGCGCGATCTTCTCCGGAGGCAGCGCGCCCATGCCGCCCGCGAGGAGCACCACCGCGTAGATGCCGCACGCGAGCGTGGCCACGAAGCCGAGGACCTTGAGGAGCACGGGAAAGTCGCGCAGCGGATTGAACGCGATGCACCACCACGCGAGGTAGACGCCGCAGCACACGGCAAGCCACACGTTTCCGCGCAGGATCTCTGAGACGGCGCCATCCATGGGCTTCAAGTGTAGTGCGGATTTGCCCGCTATACTCGTGCCTTGGAATGCGCTGGATGGGTTCGGGCGACGTCACACCTCGAACCTGGTCAGGGTCGGGAGACAGCAGCCATAAGGGGCCTCTGGCGGGCGCCCGCTCCCATCGAGCGCATTCCTTTTTCGTGCGCCGAGCAGCTAAAACGCGCCACATCAACGCGCCTTGGGGGAGCCCGTGGACTTCATCAACGCCATCGTGAGCCTGCTCCAGGATCCCATGGCGGCCATCCAGGGGTGGATCGCCTCGGGACCTCTGGTGGCCTACGGCTTCATCTTCCTCATCGTCTTCGTGGAGACCGGCGTCGTGTTCATGCCGTTCCTCCCGGGTGATTCGCTGCTCTTCGCGGCGGGCTTCTTCGCGCACAACTCCGAGCTCGAGATCCTCATCCTGCTCGCGGTCGTGTGGGTGGCCGCCATCGTGGGCGACCAATGCAACTTCATGATCGGCCACTTCCTCGGAAAACGAATCATCGCGAGCGGCAAGATCAAGGCCCTCACCCCCGAGCGCGTCGCCGAGACCGAGGGCTTTCTCGAGAAGTGGGGCGGCCTCTCGATCTTCCTCGGGCGCTTCTTCCCGTTCATCCGCACGTTCGTGCCGTTCTTCGCGGGCATGGGCGGCATGCGCTGGCACCACTTCTTCGGCTTCAACGTGCTCGGCGGCATCACGTGGTCCACGCTCTTCACGATGCTCGGGTATTGGTTCGGCGACATCCCGGTGGTGCAGGAGCACTTCGAGCTCCTCGTGGTGGGGATCATCCTCGTGAGCGTCATCCCCACCGTCGTGGGCGTGGTGCGCGCGTGGCTTAAGAACCGCCGTGAGGAAAAGGTGCTCGCCGAGGCGGATTTGGCCGCGAAGGCCACGGCGGGCGAGGGCGAAGATGGGAGTGGCGAGGCCCGCTAGCTCGAAAAACGCACGTCGGCGTGCCCGGCGCGCACACGCCTTGGACGAGGGTTCGCAATTGTCGTCGAACTCCGCTCCTATACTTGGCCCCACAGCTATTTCGCGACACTTGGACGGTCCATGGAATCGCTCTACACGAAATATCGCCCGCAGACATTTTCCGACGTGGTGGGGCAAGTGCCCGTGGTTTCCACGCTCGAGCGCGCCGTGCTGAACCAGACCCTCTCGCACGCGTACCTCTTCTGCGGTCCGCGCGGCACGGGCAAGACCACGATGGCGCGCATCCTCGCGAAGGCGCTCGTCTGCGAGGAGGGGCCGGGCGTGCTGCCGGACGGCACGTGCGAGCAGTGCCGGTCCGTGGCGGAGGGCATCCACCCCGACGTCGTGGAAATCGACGCCGCGAGCCGCACGAACGTGAGCGAGGTGCGCGAGGAGATCATCACCAAGGTGGATTTCGCGCCCGTGCTCGGCCGCTCGAAGGTCTACATCGTGGACGAGGTCCACATGCTCTCGCGCGCCGCGTTCAACGCGCTGCTCAAGACCCTCGAGGAGCCGCCCGCGCACGTCACCTTCATCTTCTGCACGACGGACCCCCAGAAGATTCCCGCCACGGTGCTCTCGAGGCTCCAGAAATTCACGTTCTCGCCGCTCTCCGATGCGGATATCCTCGGGCGTCTCGAGACCATCTGCGCCGGCGAGGGGTACCTTGCGGAGCCTGAGGCGCTCGATCTCGTGGTGCGCCACGCGAAGGGCGGCATGCGCGATGCCATCTCCACGCTCGAGCAGCTCGCCGTCTTCGGCAACGGCGAGATCTCGGCGAGCGTTGCGCGAGATCTCCTGGGCCAGTCCTCCGAGGATGTGCTCGTGCGGCTCGTGGAGGGCCTCGCCGCGCGCGACACCGGCGAGCTCTTCGGCGTGGTGGCCGAGGTCGTGGCCGGTGGGCGCGATCTCCAACAGCTCGTGGCCGAGCTCACGCTGCGCGTGCGCGACCTTTTCGTGGTGAAGGGCGTGGGCCTCGTGCCGGCGCTCGTGGCGGGCGCGGCCGACGCCGGTGCCGAGCTCGAGCGCGAGGCGGCGCTCTTCGAGGACGCCGATCGCCTCTCGCGGATCCTCCTGCTCTTGAGCGATGTGGAATACACCCTCAAGCGCGGCGGGGACCAGCGGATCGCCCTCGAGGTGGCGCTCGTGCGCATGGCGCGCCCCGAGGCCGATCTCACCCTGGAATCTTTGAACGAGCGGCTGAACCGCCTGGAAGCGCAGCTGGCAGGTGGCGCGCCGAGCGTGCCGGCTCCCGCG
>CANPVI010000246.1 GCA_947581665.1 uncultured Atopobiaceae bacterium
GGAAACGGCATCTTCACGCCGAAGCTTCAGCCCGGACAGTGCGCTCCTTGGGGGCGGTCGTAATGTGAAAACCACCCCGCGTTTCCCGTCGAAGCAGACGGCTGGCCGAAGCGGGCTAGAGGGATTCGCCCAGATGGCAAGGCCGGAGGTGACATAGTGGAACCCGAAGGGGCGCCGGCGCACGAGCCGGAGCCCCTTTTTCACGGTGTGCTTTTAGGGTGAGACATGTAGAGGTATTCTGCGGGTAAAATGTATCGCATATTGCATTACATTTACAGGAGCTTCTCATTGAGAGGATGGACCGAGATGAAGACCGCAAGCGTGACGGTGCGCATCGAACCGGAGATCAAGCAGCAGGCGGAAGCGGTGCTCGATCAGATCGGACTTCCGGTCTCGGTCCTCATCGACACTCTCTACCGGCAGATCATCATGACGGGCGGCGTGCCCTATTCGCTCACCGTGCCGAGGATTCCCGTGCGTGACGCCCTCACCGACGAGCAATTCGACGCAATGATGCGGCAAGGCTACGAGCAGGCGCTGGCCGGCGATGGATTCCCGATTGACGAGGCATTCGCCGCGATCCGCGAAAGCGTTTAGCCATGCACTACGAGGTGAACCTGACCTCGCAGGCCATCGAGCAAATCAGCGAGACCGCCAGCTACATTTCCAATGTCTTGCGGGAGCCGGCAACTGCCCGCAAATGGGTCGACTTCCTGCAGGCAGAGATCTCAACCCTCGAGAGCATGCCGGCCAAGCACCCTCTCGTCGAAGAGGAGCCATGGCACACGAAAGGCATTCGAAGGAAGACAGTGAAGGGCTTCCTCGTCTACTACCTCATTAACGAGGGCGAAGGCACGGTATGGGTCATCGCCGTGCTCTATGGCCGAAGAGACCAACTTGCGGCCATGAGTGGCTTGGTGGACTAGAGCAGTGCGGCGCACAGGGTGCCGGCACGCGAGCCGGCGCCCCTTTTTCGTGGTGTGTCTGCTGCGTAGGGATCTCCGCCGCCTTCGAAGCACCGTAAGGCTCTCTGCCGCCCGCCCTTTTGGGAAATTCGCGCCACCTAGCCTCTTCCGCCGCCCGTTTCATGGCACGGAGACCTCTCGGCCGCCCGCACGACGCCCATTCGGGCGGCCGAGGGGCCTCCACGGCCAATCCGCCGGGCGGCCGAGAAGCCTACGCGGTGAAAAAGGCGGCCGAGACGCCTAGACGGCATATGCCGAGGCGATGAGGGCCGCCGGCATCCGGGTTTACGTGAACGCCACCCGCTTGCCCTCGGCCATGCATTGGCTGAGGTAGAGGTTGATGAGGCTCTGGTAGGGCATGCCCGTCTCCGTCGCCATGGCCTTGAAGTACTCGATGACGGGCACGTCGAGGCGGATCGTCACCGGCTTCTTCTCCGTGTGCACATAGGGGTTCGACCGAGACTCGCTGAAGTCATATTCGTCACGCATGTCGAAACCTCAAGGTTGGAGTGTGCTTTCGTTTCGTCCCATTCAAAGTCCAAGCTTCGCACCCCTTTCGTCTGTACGTATGGTAGCAATACTATTCAATTCCGAATCGTGATCATGTTCTAGCCGCATTCGAAGAAGAAGGCAACTACAAGGCAACCGCGGGCATCCGCGCCAACGAAAACAGCTAGATGGAATATAGCCATCTAGCTGTTGTTTTGTCTGGTGGGCCGTCAGGGGTTCGACGCAGAATTGCTGCGCAATTCTGCTGGCTTCGCGCGAAGATCACGCGCTTAGCCCGCGAGGAGCCACAAGGGCTCCTCGCGCCCTTCGGGTTCGAACCCCTGACGGCCCACCGGGAAACAAAAAGAAAACCCAGCTACGCTGGGTTTTCTCAATGTTTCCTGGTGGGCCGTCAGGGGTTCGAACCCTGGACCTTGGGATTAAGAGTTTGCTGATACCCAGCCTGCAAAACGTCTACCTGCATGTTTGTAGCTGTCTTGCCTTCCTAATCCGCCCATGGACGCCCTCTGCGCCCCATATTTAGCTGCAAACTGATGCTACTCGAAACCGGGCTTTGTGTCAGTTTGCCTACGCCACGAGGCGTCCCAGTTGCCACCGTTACGCCGGTAATCGGGGCGCTTCAATCGTCTCCCTCGTGCCTCTTTTGTAGCGATTGCAACGCGTCCCGTGCCTCTCGTTCGGCTCGCTTGTGCTTCTCTCGAATGGCTTTCATAGCCTCGTCGACCTGCTCGCGCCAGGCGGCTTCGTCGGTGGGCGCATGGCCATGCTTGATGAGCATTGGATCGAACAACAGCTCCTCGGCTTCCCGGCGCGCCGCTACTGCTCGCTCGAACGAGCGGTACTCGCCGAGGTAGTAAACCACGCCCGAGAGCGTGATCTGGGCCATCCACCTGCCCCTGCTGGGCCTCACGCCAGTGACCCCGCTCGGGCTGTCATATCTCAGCCCAGCATCGAGGGCGGAAAGTTTAGTGCCGTCCACGTAGTCCCTGCCCTCCCTCCAGCAGCCGCACGACTTGACCCTCCCGCGCTTGAGGGCATTGCCGGTGGCCACCACCTCGTTGCCGCACTCGCATTGGCATCGGTAGAGGGCGTCCCCGTTGTTGGTTTCCCCGGCATAGCTGAGCACGGTTAAGGCGTGGTAG
>CANPVI010000247.1 GCA_947581665.1 uncultured Atopobiaceae bacterium
CTTGAGCGTAAGCGTCTTCAGGTACACGTGCGCTCCTCGGCTATTCGGATATCTCTTCTTGGAGGACCTCGAGCGCCATCTTCGCGGCTTCCTTCTCGGCCTCCTTCTTGCTGGCCCCCACGCCCGTGCCGAGCTTCCTCTCGCCCACGTAGACCTCGAAGGTGAAGGTGGGCGCGTGCGGTGGCCCCACGCGGCTCACGAGCTCGTACACGGGCGATTGGCGAAGATGCTGCTGCGCGAACTCCTGGAGAAGGGACTTCGGCGAGTTCTCGAGGAAGACGTCGGGCGACATCGGCTCGGAGAGCAGCGTGCGCCTCACGAACCTCCCGAGCTCGATGCGCCCCCCATCGAGGAAGAGCGCCCCGCACAGCGCCTCGTAGACGTTCTCGAGCGCCGAGCGAAGCCCGCGATTGTTCGTGCCATGCTCGGACTCTCCGAGGATGATGTAGGGGCCGAGCCCGAGCGAATCCGCCACCGCGGAGAGGTGCTCCCCGGAGACGAGCGTCGTCTTCGCACGGGTGAGATCGCCCTCGTCCATCTCGGGATTGTGCGTATAGAGGGAGATGGAGACGATGGCTCCGAGGAGCGCGTCGCCGAGGAACTCGAGGCGTTCGTAGGAATCCGCGACGGCGTGCCCCTCCACCGCCGAGGGATGCGTAAGCGCCTTCGAGAGCAGGGCTCGGTCCTCGAAGGCGTAGCCGATGAGCTCCTCGACGCTCGCGAGCGCTTCCTCAACCGTCATGGGGTCCTAGAGCATCCTCATAATCGCATCCACGGCGTCGCCCACCGTCTCGATCTCGTCGAGATCGTCGTCATCCACCACGATCTCGAGCTGATCCTCGAGGTCGGTGATGATCTCGATGCGATCGAGCGAATCCGCCTCTATGGACTTGAACGTGGTGTCCTCGTCGATCGATTCAACGTCAAGGTCCATGACCTCGGCGATGGCTGACGCCACCTTCTGAAGCACCTGATCGCGGTCCATGGGACCTCCTTCGCCTGGGGCCTCGGCCCTTGCCCGACTCGAACCTACCCTATGCCAAAACCGCCGCTATGTCATCGGCGATACGCGCATTCGCCGCGCGCTCGGCCGCGAGGGCGCCGTTCTTCACCGCTTCCTCGCTCGTGGCGCCATGGCCGATGAGCACCGGTCCCTTGAGGCCGAGGAGCTGCGCTCCCCCGTACTCGTCTCCCGAAAGATCGCCCGCGAGGTCCTTCATGGCGCCCTTCACGAGGAGCCCGCCCACCGCCGTGAGGGGATTTGCCTTCGCGGCCGCCTTGAGGCGCCGCGCGATGTACTTCGCGGTGCCCTCCATGCTCTTGAGCGCGACGTTTCCCGTGAAGCCATCGCATACGATGACGTCGACGTCGCCGAGGAGGATGTCGGAGCCCTCGCAGTTTCCCACGAAGTTCACGCCGCGATCCGTCGCCGCCGCCAGCGCCCCATGCGCGGCGATGGCGGCCTCGGAGCCCTTCGTGTCCTCGGTGCCGTTGGAAAGGAGCGCCACGCGAGGCGCGGGAAGGCCGAGCGTGGCCTTCGCGAGGCACTGTCCCATGAGGGCGAACTCGACGAGCATCTCGGGCCGGCAATCCGCGTTCGCGCCGAGGTCGAGCATGACGCGACGCGCTCCGTCGAGGCCGGGGACCACCGATGCGAGCGCCGGACGGGCGCAGCCCTTCACGCGCCCCACGAAGAGCGTTCCCGCCGCGAGGATGGCGCCCGTCGAGCCCGCGGAGAAGAACGCGTCCGCGGCGCCCTCGCGCACCGCCTTGCACCCGCGCACGATGGATGAATCCCGCTTCGTGCGCACGGCGCGCGTGGGATGCTCCCCCATGCCGATCGTTTCCGTGGCCACGAGGGGCTCAGCGCGATCGTGTGAGGCGCAGAAGGGCGCGATCACGTCCTCGGGACCGGCGAGGAGGATCTCGAGGGTCCGGGAGGCCTTGAGCGCCGCGTCGCAACCTGCGAGCACGACCTCGCTCGGCTCGTCGCCACCCACCGCGTCGATGCACACCTTCGCCATGGAAACCCCTTCGTTCGACGCTTGCTCGACTCATGAAAGAGGCCGCCTTCGGGCGGCCTCGAGACGTCCGTGAGGGCGCGCGGCGCTACTCGACGATCAGGACTTCGCGATCGTGGTAGTAGCCGCAGCTCGGGCACACGCGATGCGGGAGCTTCACCGCGCCACAGCGCGGGCACGTGGAGCGTGAGGGCGTCTCGGCAACGCTGTTGGCCGAGCGGCGGTGATGCGTCGCGATCCTGCCCTTTTTCTGCTTGGGGACTGCCATGGGGGTGCCTTTCCATCGGACGACGGCCCAAGGGCCGTCGCGTTGCAATCTTCAACAGCCGGCGATTATAGCACCGTTTAGCTCTGTGACTGCGCGCTTCCCTTTGTTTTGAAGGCTTTGAGGGCGCTCATGGGGTTCATGGGATCCCCCTCGGCGGCGAGGCGCTCCTCGCAATCGCACGTACCCTCGTTCAGATTTTGCCCGCAATGCGGGCAGAGGCCCTTGCAATCGGGCCTGCAGAGCACCTTGAACGGGATTTCCACGGCAATCGCCGAGCGCACGGGAAGGGTGAGGTCGATCACGTCCTCCACGATGGGAAGGACCTCG
>CANPVI010000248.1 GCA_947581665.1 uncultured Atopobiaceae bacterium
TAGGTGAGCGCGACATGCGCCTCGTTGAAGTCCGGCGTGCCGTTGCCATTCGCGTCGTAGGCCCAGATGGCATACACCGTGACGTCCTCCGCCGGCATCGTGAAGGGCTCGTCGATGAGTGCCGGCACACGCCCCGCCTCACCGTAGTCGTAGATGTCCCTCGGGCCCTTTTCGAAGGCCCAACCGAGGGAGATCACGCGCTTGCCATCCACGTTATCGCGCGTGAGCATTCCACCGTCGAGCGTGACTTGGACACCAGTGAGGTGCGACGCCGGGCTGGGAAGACCCGAAACGGTCCCCTCGCTGCCTGCATTGCCGTCGTAGGTGAGCGTGTAGCGCGTATCCGATGTGTCGTAGTCCGGGATGCCGTTCCCATTCGCGTCCTCGGCCCACACGACATAGACCGGCGTGTTGACGGGAGGATTCCCATTCCGCATATCGACGGTGGTTACCACGCTTCTCGCTGCAACCTCGTCTAATGTTTTGACGAGCTCCTTGTTCTCGCTCGTCGACCAGCCGAGTAGGACCGCATGGTCCCTCTTGATCTGAGTCATGCCCCATTTCGCGTCCTTGAGGGTGACGGTCTGGCCTCCCACGTGGTGAACGTCGCAGGTATGGAACTTGCCAGTGGTCGGATCGACCGTGACGTACGAATTCGCCGCCTCGCCGCCACTCGCGCAGTACTCCACATGCACCGCGGCCTCGTCGAAGTCCGCCCTGCCGTCATTCTTCGAATCCTCCGCGTAGACGGCGTAGAACGGGATCGATGCCGACGCGCCTTCCTCCACGTCATACGGGCTCTCGATGAGGAACGTGGCGTTTGTGGTGAGGTCGATCTCGCTCGATCCGGAGATCGTCGCCTTGCCCGACTGGTCGAATATCTCGGACGTATTCGTGAGGCTCCAGCCGACCACGATGGCATGCTTCGCGTCTGCCCCCTCGCCCACGTCCCTGGTCCATTTGGGCTTCCCGTTCTCGACGATCGAAGGCAGCGTTTGCGAGGTGCCGGGAAGCACGGTGATATCCGAGGGCTTCAGCTCCGTCGGCGTCCCTCCTACGAGATCGAAGGTGAGGGTGACTTTCGCTTCGTCGTAGTCCGGCTTGCCATTGGAATTGCGATCAGCCGCCCAGAGGGCGTAGACGTTTTGCGTCCTCGTACCGCCTGCCTGCGGATTCGTCACCTCCATGACCTTCACGGAGTTGGCGAGCACGTCGCTGGGTTTCTCCGTCCACACCTTCGAGCTGTCCGCGGAATTCGACGTCCAGCACTATGCACACAGAGCAAAACCGTATCGACCCAATGCTCAAAACTATAGCGATACGCTCGAGGGACACCAAATGGAGAGAGCCAGTTCCCGCGCCTCGCGCGAAAACTGGCTATTCAGGACTGGCGTCGATGAGGACCGTCTACCGCGCACGCTTTGCGTCGCACCGCAAACGACCCTCCTCTACGAAAGCAAGTCCCTCTCACCTTCGACGGGCGTTGAGCTCGCCGGCGAGCTCTGCGAGGGTCACCTGCTCGGCATCGAGCACGACGAGCAGGTGGTAGAGCAGGTCGGCGGCCTCGTAGCGGATGTGGTCGTGGTCGTGGTCCTTGCAGGCGAGCGCCACCTCGCCGGCCTCCTCCATGACCTTCTTCAGGCGCTCGTCCTCGGGGCCCTGGAGGAGCTTTGCCGTGTAGCTCCTCGAGGGATCGGCGTCGCGGCGGCGCGCGATGACATCCGCGAGGTAGGCGAGGGTCTCGGCGAGGTTGCCGTCTTGCACGTCGGGGGTTCGCTCGCCCATGGTCAATCCCTTTCGCCCTCGAGGGGAAGTTCGCGGAAGAAGCAGCTCGCGTGTCCGGTGTGGCAGGCGGGGCCCGCGGGCTCCACGAGCGCGAGGAGCGTGTCGCCGTCGCAATCCACGAGGAGCCGCCGCACGCGCTGCGTGTTTCCCGAGGTCGCGCCCTTGTGCCAGAGTTCCTTGCGCGAGCGCGACCAGAACCACGTCTCGCCGCCCTCGAGCGTGAGTGCGAGCGATTCGCGGTTCATCCACGCCACCATGAGCACCTCGCCCGTGGCCACGTGGGACACCACGCACGGCACGAGCCCGCGCTCGTCGAAGCGCACCGCCTCCACGCTCGCCACTTCCACCGGCTCGCCCGCGTAGTCCACCGTGCCTCCTAGAAGTCCAGCCGCACGCAGATGCCCTGCGAGGCCATGTACTCCTTCACCTCGCGAATGGAGAACGTGCCGAAGTGGAAGACGCTCGCCGCGAGCACCGCGTCGGCCTCGCCGTCGAGCACGCCTTCGGCGAAATGCTCGAGCGTGCCCACGCCGCCCGAGGCGATGACGGGAATGGGCACGGCGCGCGCGACCGCACGCGTGAGGGCGAGGTCAAAGCCCTCCTTCGTGCCATCGCGATCCATCGACGTGAGGAGGATCTCTCCCGCGCCGCGTCGCGCGACCTCCTGCGCCCATGCCACCGCGTCGATGCCGGTGGCCGTGCGGCCTCCCGCAGTGTAGACCTCCCAACGATCCGCTCGGCCCTCGCGCGGCGTGCGCTTGGCGTCGATTGCGCAGATCACGGCCTGCGAGCCGAAGGCGCGCGAGGCGGCGGTGAT
>CANPVI010000249.1 GCA_947581665.1 uncultured Atopobiaceae bacterium
CAAAATCGCGCGAAGATGGGGTGCACCAGCGTCTCGCAGCGTCAACAAAGTGTGCTGTACATCACGGCTTTGATGGAGTGCATGCGGTTCTCGGCCTCGTCGAAGACGCGGGAGCGGGGGCCGCGGAAGATCTTGTCCGCCACCTCCATCTCCTTCAGGCCATAGCGCTGGTAGATCTCCTCGCCCACCGTCGTCTCGCGATCGTGGAACGAGGGCAGGCAGTGGAGGAAGATCGCATTTCGGTGGGCCTTCGCCATGAGGGCGGGCGTCACCCGGTAGGGCTCGAGGAGGTGGATGCGCTCCTCCCAGAGCTCCTTCGGCTCGCCCATGGAGAGCCAGATGTCGGTGTAGAGCGCGTCGGCGTCCCTCGCGGCGGCCTTGGGGTCCTCGCTGAGGGTGACGGACCCGCCGGTTTCCTCGGCGACGGCGCGGCACTTCTCCACGAGCCCTGCTGCGGGCGCGAGCGCCTCGGGCCCGCAGGCCACGAAGTGGACGCCGAGCTTTGCCGAGGCCACCATGAGGGAGTTCGCCACGTTGTTGCGCGCGTCGCCGAAGAAGACGAGCTTCTTGCCCTCAAGCTCGCCGAACTCCTCCTGGATGGTGAGGAAGTCGGCGATCATCTGCGTGGGGTGGAAGTCATCGGTGAGGGCGTTCCAGACGGGCACGCCGGCCACCTCGGCCATCTTCTCCACCGTGGCCTGCGCATAGCCGCGGTAGCAGATGCCATCGAAGATGCGCCCGAGCACGATCGCGGTGTCCTCCACCGATTCCTTGGCGCCCATCTGCGAGTTCCCGGAATCGAGCGTCGTCGATCCCATGCCGAGGTCGCTCGCGGCGACCTCGAACGAGGAGCGCGTGCGCGTGGAGGTCTTCTCGAAGATGAGGGCCACGTTCTTGCCCTCGAGCCAGCGGTGTTTCACGCAGTGGTGCTTGAGCTCCTTGAAGCGTGCGGATTCGGAGATGAGGAAGCGGATCTCCTCGGGCGTGAAGTCGAGGAGCGTGAGGAAGCTGCGGCCGGTGAGGCAAGACATGGATCGCCTTTCTCGAAGTTCGCGGAGGGCCAGCCCGTGCCACCGAAGCAGAGCCCCGAGGACCGTGCGCTAGACGGGCTCGCGCACAAAGGGCATGGACATGCAGCGCGGGCCACCCCGCCCGCGCGAGAGCTCGGCCGAGGGCACGACGAGGAGCTCGGCTCCCGCCATCGAGAGCGCCTCGTTCGTGAGGACGTTGCGTTGGTAGACCACCACGCGCCCGGGGGCGACGGCGAGCGTGTTCGAGCCGTCCGACCACTGCTCGCGCGACGCCGCGATGGAATCGCCGTTTCCGCAGGGCACGAGGCGCACCTCGTCGAGGCCCATGATCGAGGCGAGGATCTCCTCCAGGCGTCCCGTGTGCTCGACGATGCGCACGTCGCCATGGGAGCTTCCCGGCGTCATCTGGTAGACGGTGAGGGCGCCGAGAATCGCCGGATGGATGGTGAAGGCGTCCACGTCCACTTGCGTGAACACCGTGTCCAGGTGCATGAAGGCTCGCGAATCGGGGATGTCGAAGGCGAATATCGAGTGCACCGGCGTGGGAGTCTCGCCCCAGAAGAGCCGCTGGCACAGAAGATCCACCGCAGCGGCCTCGGTGCGTTGCGACACGCCGATGGCGAGCGTCGACTTGTCGAGCACGAGCACGTCGCCGCCCTCCACGAAGAACGGATCGCGGCGCTCGTACCAGCGCGGCACATCGGCGTAATCGGGGTGGCAGGCGAAGAGGTACTCGGCGTAGATGGTCTCGCGGCGTCGGATGTTGAAGCGCATGTGGTTCATCATCACGCCCTCGCCCACGCACGCGAAGGGGTCCCGCGTGAAGTAGAGGCTCGGCATCGGGTCCACGAGCAGGTTCGATTCGGTGTCCGCGGCGGTGCCGAGGAGCGCGGAGAGGGTGTGGGTGGAGAGCTTGGGGAGCTCCACCTCGCCCTTGGTGATGCCGGCCATCGTCTTCGCCACCATGGCCTGCGTGTCCTCGATCGAGAGCACGTAGTCGCGCACGAGGCTCGTGGCCTCGGGCCCCATGAGGTTGGATTCCGAGAGCCACTGCTCCACGAAGACCTCGCGGAGCCCGGGATGCGCGTCAAGCGCCTCCGCCACGACCTTCTCGAGGTAGAGGACCTCGACGCCCTCCTTGCGGAGCACGTCGGTGAAGGCGTCGTGCTCTTCTCGGGCCACATCGAGAAACGGCACGTCATCGAAGAGGAGGCGCTGGAGATCCTCGGGCGGGAGGTTGTTCAGCTCTTCGCCCGGACGGTGCACGAGCACCTTCTTCAGGCGACCGATCTCACTTTCCACGCGAAGCGCTTGGGCCACGGCGTCTCCTTTGGGCGCAATTGGACGCTCCTACCCTACCGTAACTGCGGTTTTAGCGGGAGCTTCACATGGCGCGCCACGAAGTCTTCGCAGCTTGGGGTTGCGTCTCGCGTACAATCGCGGCGACCCCGCACGCCGACATTCGAGGATGCACGCATGCGCCTTCACGTGGAAGCAATGACCTACGGCCCCGCCGCCATCGCCCATGAGGAGGACGGCAAGGCCGTCTTCGTGGAGGG
>CANPVI010000250.1 GCA_947581665.1 uncultured Atopobiaceae bacterium
GTGATCGGCGCGGGCTCGGTCGTGACGCGCAGCATTCCCGCGGGCGTGATCGCGTACGGGTCGCCTTGCCGCGTGGCGCGCGAGATCACCGAGGCCGATCGCATCGCCGGCGAGCGCTAGGCGCGTCCGCGGAGCCTCCATCCGCCAGCGCGCAGGTTTGACACCCAGTGCTCTTCGTCGGAAAATACCTGCACCATAAGGGGATGTAGCTCAGCTGGGAGAGCGCTGCCGTCGCATGGCAGAGGCCGAGGGTTCGAATCCCTTCATCTCCACCAGAAACAAACAGCCGGCCGCAGGCCGGCTTTTTGTTTCTGGTGGGGAGATGAAGGGATTCGAACCCGCAGGGCTTGAGGCGCCAGTGGCGCCTCAAGGGGCGGAGCGAGCCGAAGGCCGCGAAGCCCAGCAGAATTGCGAAGCAATTCTGCGTCGAATCCCTTCATCTCCACCAGAAACAAACAGCCGGCTGCAGGCCGGCTTTTTGTTTTTGATGGGGAGATGAAGGGTTATCGGGTTATCGGACAAAACGTGTTGGTTCTGACTTGACACCGCAGGTAGATGGCCCCAAAAGGGCCCTCAAAGTCCCCAAGCTCCAACTTTGAGGGTGGACAGAACGTGTTGGTGATTCGGGCATTGATCCGCGCCCTCAACGGTCCAGTGGACTGTTGAGGGCGCACAACTACTGTCATGGGTAATGAGTTGTGCATCCCACGAGGCGCCAGTGGCGCCTCAAGAGCTGGACCGTCAGGTAGATCGCCCAGAGAACATAGCGGCAAGTTCTTTCTTGAGCTTTGCTCTCCGCCGCTCTCCATGTGGCGCGTAGCCCTCTCGGCCGCCTTTTCATCCGCGTAGCCCTCTCGGCCGCCCCGCAAATTTGCCACATAGCATTCTCCGCCGCCCAAAAACACCCTCTTCGCCCTCCTGAAGTGGCACGGAGCGTCCTCCGCCGCCTTTTTGGGGCGGCCGAGAGGTCTACGTGCCAAAAGGGAGGGCGGCCGAGGAGGCTACGCGGCAGAAAAGGCGGCCGAGGCGGCTAGGCGGCAAAGGTGAGGCGAGGGACAGGGAGGTGGCGGGACGGCCGAGGAGGCTACGTGCCAGATAAGGCGGCGGAGAGGGCTACGTGACAGCCTCGTGATGAGAAACGTGGGCGTGGCGGGCGGCGGAGCGGGCTATGCGGCTGTTGTCCGTGGCGGCCATGTGGCTCATCATCCACACGTTGCGTCCTAGAGCCCAAAAAGCGCAGCCCACGGCCCGAGTCCCGGGCTGCACGCAAACGTGTGATGCTCTGCGCTTCGCAGCGAACCGTTGCACTTGGCTACACTAGCGAAGATCGAGGTCGCGCCGCGCGCGGCCAAACCTGCGTCGAAAAGATCGCCATGTCGCTCACCGACCGCACCGTCCCCACGGACGTCGCCCTCAACACCGACCTCTACGAGCTCACGATGGCCCAGGCCTTCTTCGAGAGTGGCCGCGGCCAAGACGAGGCCGTGTTCACCGTCTTCTTCCGCGAGAACCCCTTCGACGGCGGCTACGCCGTGGCCTGCGGTACGGGGCAGATCCCGGACATGATCGAGCACTTCCGCTACACGCCGGAATCGATCGACTACCTCGCCTCGCTCGAGGCGCCCGGCGGCGGCGCCATGTTCAAACCGGCCTTCCTTAAGTGGCTCGGTGCCTTCGAGCCGAAGGTGACGGTGCACGCCGTGCGCGAGGGCGACCTCGTCTTCCCGCGCGAGTCGCTCGTGCGCGTGCAGGGAAACGTCGTGGCATGCCAGCTCATCGAGACGGCGCTCTTGAACCTCGTGAACTTCCAGACGCTCGTGGCCACGAAGGCCGCGCGCGTGGTGCAGGCGGCCGAGGGCCACGCGGTGAGCGATTTCGGCCTTCGCCGAGCCCAGGGGCCCGACGGCGGCCTCGCGGTGGCGCGCGCCTCCTACGTGGGCGGCGCGAGCTCCACCTCCAACGTCCTCGCCGGCAAGATCTACGGCATCCCCGTCTTCGGCACGCATGCGCACAGCTGGGTGATGGCGTTTCCCACGGAGATCGAGGCCTTCCGAGCCTTCGCCGAATCCATGCCGAACAACTGCACGCTCCTCGTGGACACCTACGACGCCGAGAACGGCATCGAGAACGCGATCGTCGTGGCGAAGGAGATGGAGGCGCGCGGCGAGCGCCTGCGGGCGGTGCGCCTCGATTCCGGCGACCTCGCGAAGCTCGCGAAGTACGCGCGCCGGCGCTTCGATGAGGAGGGGCTGCCTTACGTGGGCGTCTCCGCGTCGAACGACCTCGACGAGTACACCATCCAGTCGCTCTTCGCCCAGGGCGCGCCGATCGACAGCTTCGGCGTGGGCACCAAGCTCGCCACGTGCGATCCACAGCCCTCGCTCGGCGGCGTCTACAAGCTCACGGCCTTCCGCAAGCCCGGCGAAAGCTCCTGGACACCCACGATGAAGCTCTCCGAGCAGGCCTTCAAGCGCACGATCCCCGGCGTGCAACACGTGCTGCGCTATAAGAGCGAGAACGAGGTGCCGATGGGCGACGTCATCGTCTTCGACGACGTGGCGATCGATCACTCGGGCGTGGCACGCGA
>CANPVI010000251.1 GCA_947581665.1 uncultured Atopobiaceae bacterium
TCCTCTCGCCTCGCAGGGCATACGTCACCTCGAGGATGCCCTCGGGCTCGGAGCGGGTGAGCGACTCGTCCCAGAGGGGTCCTGCGTCCTTCGGGCCGACGGGCTCGCGCACGCGGCCCCAGCGTCCCGCCGGCGAGGGCAGGCTCTCGCGCTCGCTAGCCATCATCCTCTTCGAGGTCCTGGAGGAGCACGTCGCGGCGGATCCAGTCGATCACGTCGGAAAGGCCCTCGTCCTTCTTGAGGTTCGTGAAGAAGAAGGAACCGGCGGGGCGGAACATCTCGGAGTCAGAACGCATGCGCTCGAGGTCGGCCCCCACGTAGGGGGCGAGGTCGGTCTTGTTGATGATGAAGAGGTCGCTCTTGATCATGCCTTGGCCGGCCTTGCGCGGGATCTTCTCGCCCGCGGCCACGTCGATGATATAGATGGAGAAGTCCACGAGGTCGGGGCTGAAGGTGGCTGCGAGGTTGTCCCCGCCGCTCTCGATGAAGATGAGGTCGAGGTCGGGATGGCGATCCTCGAGGTCCTCAACGGCGGCGAGGTTCATGGACGCGTCCTCGCGGATGGCGGTGTGGGGGCATCCGCCGGTCTCGACGCCGATGATGCGATCGTCATCCAAGACAGAGTTGCGCTGCATGAACTCGGCGTCCTCCTTGGTGTAGATGTCGTTGGTGATCACGCCCATCTCGAGCTCGTCCGCGAGCGCGCGCGTGAGCCGTTCGATGAGCATGGTCTTGCCGGAGCCCACGGGTCCTCCGACGCCGATGCGTACCGCTCGTTCCATGGTTCCTCCTTCGGAAATCCCCTAGGACATGAAGAGTCGGGGCCCTTGGGTCTCGTGGGCGATCTGCGCGAGCTCGAGGCCGCACACGTTCGCCCCCAGAAGCGAGCGTGGCAGGCTCTTCGCCCGCGGCCAGAGCCCCAAAATGAGGGCGATGGTGCGATGGAGCGCCTCCTGGCCGGCGCCCTGCCCGAGGGGCACCGCCCGGACGGCGTTTTGGGTCATCGTCGAGGCGATGGAGTAGCCGTAGGTGACGAATGTCTCCTCTGCGGAGAGGCAGCGGCTCCAGGCGAACGCGGCGAACACGATGGCCGGGTTGCCCTTGCACGCCCCCGCCCGTATGCGGGCGTGGTAGTCGTCGAGCACCGCCACGTCGCCGAAGACGCCGCGCACGAGCGAGAGCATCTGACGGGCCACGCGGCGGGTGCCCTCGCGGGTCTCGCGCGCCACGGTGGCTTCGGTGATCTCGGCGTCGAGCTCCCAGATGGCGTCCTCGTCCCCGGCGTCCAAGGCCTCCATCACGAGGCGCGTGAGGAGCCCCTCGCCAAAGAGGTATTGCGTGCGGAAGTACGCGGCGAGCCACGCCTCGAACCCCCGCACGTCCGCGACCACTCCGCGCCAGATGTAGTTCTCGAGGCCGAAGGAGTGGTTGAAGGTGCCGATGGGAAACGTCGAATCCGCGATCTGGAAGACCTCGAGCCACCGGAGGAGGCCGGAGGCGAGATCTACAGATGGCCCCTCCTCGGGCACGGTGACTTCGGTGGCGGCGACCATGGGCTAGCGCCCGTCGTCGCGCGGATGGGCGTGGTGGTGCTCGTGGTGCTCGTGGGTATGGTGGTGCCCGTGATTGTGGTGGCCGCCCGCCGCGAGCTTGGCGAGGTCGATGTGGCGAAGCGGATGGTCGAGCTCCATCTCCACCACCTCGACCACGGCCCCCTCGGCCACGAGGTCGCGATCGACCACGGGGTCGTAGAGGAGCGTGATCGCGCCGTCTGCCACCTCCACGGGCTTGTGGAGGTTCCCGAGGTAGTGCGCGATGCGGCCCATCTCGTCCATCGAGCGGGGACGCACGACGAGCATCTTGTCGGGGATGGTCTCGAGCGCAAGGAGGCGCCCCTCCCCCACCTCGAAGAGCATGCCGCGCTCGAGCGCCGGCGCGTCGTCGGCGAGGCGGATGCCGAACTCGTTGCCGTGGTCGGTGCTCACGCGCAGGATCCGCTTCGAGAGGTCATCCGAGCTCACGTAGGCTCGCTCCACGTGGAAGCGCTCGATGTCATCGAAGTCATCGATGGTGGCGAGCGGCCGCGTCAAGATCATGGGGCTCCTTCGGTTGGGTGTGGCGCTTTCCTCGGCTGTGCGGGGCGCGTCGGGGGGCCGGTCGCTGCCAGCTCCCCCGACGCGCGAGGAGGTTCTGCCCTTTGGCTCCTAGAACAGGTAGTAGCGCTGCGCCATGGGCACCACGTCGACGGTGTCGCAAGTCACGAGCTCGTCGTCGACGAAGACGTCGAAGGTCTGCGGGTCGATGCGGATGTCCTTCGGCAGGTAGTCGTTTAGGAGCATGTTGCGCTTGGTGAGGTTGCGCGTGTTTCTCACCGGCAGCACGACCTTGTTCAGGCCCAGCTCCTCCTTGATCCCGTGCTCGTAGGCCCACGTGGAGACGAAGGCGAAGTTGCACTCGTGGACGGCGTGGCCGGTGGCCCCGTAGAGCCTACGCATGATGCGCGGCTCGGGGATGGGCAGCGACGCCGAGGCGTCGCCCATCACGCCGTAGGCGATGTAGCCGGCCTTGAGGACCATCTCGGG
>CANPVI010000252.1 GCA_947581665.1 uncultured Atopobiaceae bacterium
GAGTACTACGTCAACGACGGCCTCTGGGACGGCCTCGACGAGCACGAGCTGGCCGCCAAGGAGGTCACCTACCTGAAGCCGGGCGACAGGATCACCCCGTTGCCCTACGCCGACAGGTACGACGCCGAGACGCTGCAGGGTCTTGACCTGACCGGTATCGAGACCGTCACCGTCGACGAGCTCTGCGGCGCCATCGGCGAGATCCCCCTGGAGGGCGAGCGCTTCGAGTACACCTTCGTGGTGACGGACATCTTCGGCAACGAACACCGCTCCAAGACCGCCATCTTCGAGATGGACTACGAAGGCGACGCGCTCACGCAGGCGATCCTCGACGGCCTCTACCCCGCCACGATCACCGAGATCGAGGACTAGCGCTCCAGCAACTCGTCATCGATGCAGAAGGCGGCATAGAGCGGGAGCGTCTTGAGCACGACGGGCTCCCCATCCGCTGCCTCGATCTCGGATACGCCGAAGTCCCTCCGAGAGACCCTCACCGCAATGCGTGAGTGGCCCTCCCTCAAGAATGCCGAGAACGTCTTGGCCGAGACGTTGCGCGATGACTTCACCTCGATGGGCGCGATGCTTCCCCGGGGGGTCTGGCGAACGAAGTCGATCTCGCCGCGCCCCACGTTTCCGTCGGGCATCCAGTAATACGTCTTGAGACCATTGGCGACCAGCGCCTGCATCATGTAGTTCTCCGCGAGTGCTCCGCGGAACTCCGACGAGAGCGCATGGCGCAGCGTCGGATCGAGGAAGGCATCGGCGGTGATGGCGAACTTTCGGAACATGATCCCGGTGTCAGCGCAATAGACCTTGAAGAAGCTTCCCGCGTCATCGCGATAGGGATAGAGCGGTGCCTGCGTGGACGTCGTGAGGTCGTGGATGGTGACCATGCCGGCGGCGGCGAGCCACTCCAGGGGCTCGAGCAGACCCGCTCGTCGTCCCCCTCGTTGGACGTCTGAGTACTTGAACTTCTTCGTAGAGGCACGTAGGAGCTGCTTGGGGAGGCTATTCCATATACGACGAGCGGCGATGCCGCTGATGCCGTTATCCGGGTCGGTCATGTCCCGAGTGTAGGTCTGGTCGATCTCGAGCTGAGCCTCTGCGACATCCTCGAATGAGTGGTTCCGCGCGAAGGCCGCGACGACGCCCGGCATGCCGCCGATCACCGTGTAGCGGTCGCACCACTCGGTCGCGTCGTCATGCCGCACATAGGGCTCCCCAGACCGACTGTGCTCGCGAATGGCCTGGGCCATCGGTCTTTGGTCGAGGGCCCAGAGGAATTCCTCGAAGTCCATGGGATGGAGCTCGAGGATCTGGACGTCCGATGGGAATGGAAGCGAGCGTTTGCGAGTCGTCACACCGAGAAGGCTGCCCGTGGCGATGACGGGCTGACCGCCACCATGAAAGAAGCGAAGGGAATTCAGCGCCCGCTCGCTCAACTGAACCTCATCGAACACGATAAGTGTGCGACCAGGGGATATCGGCCTCTGAAGATACTCGGAGATACGTCGCAGAATGCCCGCCGTGTCATTGGTGGGCCAGTCGAAGATCGCCTCCATGCGAGCAAGGTCCGTTTGGAAATCGAGCCGCACCCAGTCGTCATCGAAGAGAGAGGTACCTACGCGCTCGCTGAGAATCGTCTTGCCCACGCGTCTCGCGCCCTGGATGAGAAGAGGGCGCGCGAAGCCTGTCCCTTTCCAGCGTGCAACGACTCGCTCGAGCTTCCTCTCGAAGTAGGCCATGGCCCATCTCCCGTTCGTAGGCCGCCCTCACAGCCATGATGCCGCCGCTGCATTGTCGGTGTCGCTATGATACACGTTATTTCCCAATTTCGTGTAGTGCCACCACACGATATTGATTGATTTCATGTATTCAGACGGTGTTTCCCGGGATGATGGGCGAGCGTCAGTCGAGCTCGTCATCATCCCTCCAACTCCAGGGCCAAGGACCATTCCGCTCGATTCATGACAGAAGTCACTTCTGCGGGATCTGGCCCAGGGCGAAGATGGGTGCGACCGCAGGAACCACCACCTGAAGGAGTGCCCGTGGACGATCGCGCTCAAAGTGACCCCGCCTCCCCCTCCCCCGTCGTCGCCGTGCGCGACCTCGTGAAGCGCTACGAGGATCTCGTCGCGCTTGACCATTTCAACCTCACCATCGAAAAAGGCGAGGTATTCGGCTTGCTCGGGCCCAATGGCTCCGGCAAGACCACCGCCATCAACTGCATCCTCTCGCTCCTCGCGGCAGAGCAAGGCGAGATCCGGCTCTTCGGCGAGCCCATGGCGCCCACGCGCTACGACCTCAAGCGCAGGATCGGCATCGTGCCGCAGGAGGTGGCCGTGGTGGAGGAGCTCACCGTCGCCGAGAACATCGACTACTTCTGCGCGCTCTACGTCTCCGACAAGCGCGAGCGGCGCGCCCTCGTGGAGGACGCGATCCGCTTCGTGGGCCTCGAGGACCACCGCCGCTTCCGGCCCGCGAAGCTCTCCGGCGGCCTCAAGCGCCGCCTCAACATCGCGTGCGGCATCGCGCACCGCCCCGAGCTCATCTTCCTCGACGAGCCCAC
>CANPVI010000253.1 GCA_947581665.1 uncultured Atopobiaceae bacterium
CGTGCGGCGCGTCATCTCCTCGATCGAGGGCTCGACGCTCGCGCCCTCCACGGCGTCCGGCGTCTTCGCGGCGCTCCTTCTTGGCATGGGGTTCCTTCCAACGGCTCTACCACGCGCATGCATGCTGCGGAAATGGGATCTACGGGAGAAGTACCGCCGAAGCGAGGCTGGCGGTGTCATAGGCACACGAGCCCTTGGGCTCGTGCAGCAGTGTAGCACAGCCACGCCGAGCGAACATGGTTTTCGCCGCCGACCCGCCTTTTCGGCCCGGCACCGCACAGAAAGAGCGGGCCCGCGGCGCAAAGGATCGGGCTCGGCGACGCACCCACGTGGAGCATCGCTACATCGTCTCCGGCGCCGAGACGCCGATGAGCGAGAGCCCCACCTCGAGCGTGATGCGCACGGCGTCGCACATGGCGAGCCTCGCCTGCGAGAGCGCCTCGCCAAGCGGCCGCCCCTCACGTGCGAGAATCGGGCACGCGGTGTAGAAGCCGTGGTAGGCGGCGGCGAGTTCCTGCAGGTAGTGGGTGATGCGGAAGGGCGCGCGGTCACGTGCGCAGCCGGCGATGAGATCGCCGAACTCGTCGAGCTTGCGGCAAAGCGCCGCCTCCTCCTCGCCCGAGAGGAGCGAGAGGTCCACGTCCTCGCCGATCGCCTTCGCGGCGACATCGGCGGCGGCGAGCCTCTCGGCGTCCGCGACGCCCTTCTGCGCGGCGGCACGCCTCAGCACGGAGCAGATCCGCGCGTGCGCGTACTGCACGTAGTAGACGGGGTTGTCGGCGCTCTTCTGCTTCACCTTCTCGATGTCGAAGTCGATCGTCTGGTTCGACGAGCGGCTCATGAGCGTGAAGCGCGTGGCGTCCGCGCCCACCTCGTCGATGAGCTCGCGGAAGGTGATCATCGTGCCCTTGCGCTTCGACATGCGCACGGGGACGCCGTTGCGCAGGAGGTTCACGAACTGTCCGAGCAGCACCTCGAAGCGCCCCTCGTAGCCGAGCGCGTCGCAGGCGGCGCGCACGCGGGCGATGTAGCCGTGGTGGTCGGCGCCCCAGATGTCGATCACGTGGTCCACGCGCTGGAACTTGTTCCAGTGGTAGGCCACGTCGGAGGCGAAGTACGTGTACTCGCCGTTCGCCTTGATGAGCACGCGATCCTTGTCGTCGCCGAGCGCCGTCGAGCGAAACCACAGCGCCCCCTCGGCCTCGAAGAGGTAGCCCATCTCGCGGAGCTTGTCGAAGGCGCGGCTCACCTGCGAGGTGCCGTCGGCGTCCTTCGCGTAGAGCGAACGCTCGGAGAACCACACGTCGAAGTGGCAGCGCACGTCGGCGCAGGTCTTCTCCATCTCGTCGAGCATCATCTGGTAGCCGCGCTCGCGGAAGGAGAGGTTGCGCTCCCCGGCCGTCTGGTCCGCCCACGCATCGCCGTCCGTCTCGAGGAAATGCGCCGCGATGTCCACCACGTAGTCGCCGCCGTAGGCATTGCCGCCGAGGTGCTCGTTGAAAGCGTCCATGAGCGGGTGCGTCTCGGGGTGCTCATCGTCCTCGTCGGCCACGAAGGCCTCGCGGTCGGCGAGCAGGCGCTCGCGCGCGTCGGCGAGGCTGAGCCCCTCCTCGCGCATGAGCTGGACGAGCTGGAGGTAGCGCTCGCCGATGGAGGCGCCGAAGACGTCGAGCTGGCTGCCGTGGTCGTTCACGTAGAACTCGGGCTCGACGGCGTAGTTCGTGTGGGCGAGGACGCGGCAGAGCGAATCGCCGAGCGCCGCCCAGCGCCCGTGGCCGAGGTGCATCGGGCCCACCGGGTTCGCGGAGATGAACTCCACCTGCACGGACTGGCCGTGGCCCACGTCCGAGCGACCGAAGTCCGCGCCCTTCTCGCGCGCCTCGGCCACCACGCTCGTGCGCGCGGCCGGCGAGAGCTTGAAGTTGATGAAACCGGGGCCCGCGACCTCCACCGCCTCGAGCGCCTCGCTTTCGGGGAGCGCGGCCACGATGGCCTCGGCGATCGTGCGCGGCGGCTTGCGGGCGGCCTTCGCGGCGCGCATCGCGAGCGTGGAGGACCACTCGCCGTGGGAGGCGTCCGCGGGACGCTCGAGGAAGGCGTCCTCCACCTCGAAGGCGGGAAGCGCGCCCGCGTCCTGGGCGGCACGCGTGGCCCCCACGAGCAGGGCGGCAAGGGTATCTCTCACAGGCACGGAAGCCATGGCGTCTCGTCTTTCGTTTCGATCGTGGCGGGGTTGCGCGGGGGCGCGGAGCGGCACGCGAGGGCCGCGCGGGCGCGCTAGCCCTCGTTCTTCGTGCTCGCGTGGGCCGTTTCCCACTCGAGCTGCGTGAGGTGGCTCCTCAGCTCCGCGAGGCCGGGCTCGAGGCCCACCGGATAGAACTGCGGGTTCAGGAAGCGGCGGATGGCGGGGTCGAGGTGCATGAGCGCGTTCTTGCAGCGCTCGCGCGCCACCGAGAGCGGCTCGGGCTCCAAGACGGCGTGGCCGTCCTCCACCATGCACACGAGCACCTCCTCCGGCGTGCCCGAGGTGAAGTCGTACATCG
>CANPVI010000254.1 GCA_947581665.1 uncultured Atopobiaceae bacterium
CCGAGGAGCGTCATGCGCGCGTGGCGATACATCCGCACGTCGTAGTGCTTGAAGTACTCCCAGAGCGCCGTCATGTCGTCCTTGGCGCCCGGCACCTCGGAGAGGCGCGCGAAGATGGCCGAGACCGTGAGCGTCATCGTGAGGGAGTGGAGCATGTAGTTCCTGAGCTTCACGCTCTTCACGTCGTCGTAGAGGTGGTAGCTGTCGATGAGGATCCTCGAGACGCGGAGCTGGTGGTCGATGCGCCCGGCCATCACCTTCTCGTTCACCGACTGGTCCTCGCGGCCGATGTAGTAGCGGTAGAGGTCCACGTCGAGGTAGTAGAGCGTCTTGCACCGCGGCAGCGGCACGTAGGCGTAGATGTTGTCCACGTAGAACGTGTGCGGGGGAAGCGGCAGGCCGCCGTGTGAGCGCAAGATCTCCGTCTTGTAGGTGAGCGAGTGCATGAGTATGTTCTGGGCGTAGCCGAAGTGGCCGATCTCATCCCACGTCATCACCTTGTTGGGCTTCAAGGCGCTGCGATAGTCGATCGCCTTCGAGGAACCGTCGTCGGCGTGCTCGTAGACGTAGTTGTTGATCACGAGGTCGACCGGATCGCCGCCCTCGATGAAGCCGCGGAGCGTCCCGAGGAGCTCGTGGAAGGCCTCGGTGTCGTACCAGTCGTCCGAATCGCAGACCTTGTAGTAGAGGCCGTGCGCGTTCGCGAGCGCGGTGAGGACGGCCGTGCCGTGGCCACCGTTTTCCTGGTGCACCGCGCACACGATGTCGGGAAAGCGACGCTGCCAATCCTTGGCCTTCTCCCAGGTGTCGTCCTTGGTGGAGCCGTCGTCGACGATCACGATCTCCACGTCGTCGGCGTAATCGGAGCCCTCGAGGATGGCCGAGATGGCGTGGTCCATGTAGGCCGACGAGTTGTAGCAGGGGATGCCGATGGTGATCGTCTTATCCAAGGGTGCTCCTTTAGCGCGTGGTCTCGGCTTCCAGTCTCAATTGCCCTACCGATCTCAAGCGCGTGCGAGCAGGCGATCCGCAAGCTCGAGCGCGGAGGCGCACACGCCGTCCATGTCAAAGTAGCGGTACTCGGCGAGGCGCCCGACGGCGGAGAAGTTCTCCACGCCTTCCACACGCGCGCGATACGAATCGTAGAGCGCCTGGTTCTCGGGAGAGAGGATCGCGTAGTAGGCGTCCATGCCGCTATCCGGCACGAACGGGCGCGGGTACTCGCGCATGATGGTGGTGACGCCCTCCTTCACCTGGCCCGTCATGTTCTTGAACTCGGTGATGCGGGTGAAGTCCTCGCTCGTGGTGTAGTTCACGGTGCTCACGGGTTGGAAGCGATCCATCGCGAGCGTCTCGAAGTCCATGCGAAGCGAACGATACGGAAGATCGCCGAGGTCGCGGCCGAAGAGCTCGTCGAGGGGGCCGCTGTAGACGACCTCGCCCGAGAAGGGCTCGCCTGAGACGAGCACCTGGCCGTCCTTGACGGAGAGGAACTCGCGCGCGTCTTGGCTGAGCACGACCGTGATGCGCTCGTGGTCGAGCATGCGCTCGAAGAGCGCCGTGTAGCCGTCTTTCGGCATGCCCTGCCACGTGGCTTGCGGGAAGTAGCGATCGTCGTCGCCCACGAAGACCGGCACGCGCCCCGTGACGGAGGGGTCGATCTCGTCGGGCGTCTGGCCCCACTGCTTCATCGTGTAGTGGAGGAAGACGTTCTCGTAGACGTAATCCGCCACGCGCGCGAGGTCCTCGTCCTCCGAGGCGCGGAGCTCCATGATGGGCACCTTCACGTTCTCGCCGAAGGTGGCCACGAGCTTTTGGTAGAGGCGCTCGCCCTCCTCCTCGCCGAACGCGAGCTTGAGGGAGGCGTGGTTGAAGGGCACCGGCATGAGCGTGTCGTGGATGAGCGCGAGCACGCGATGCTCGTAGGGGGCCCACTCGGTGAAGCGCGAGAGGAACTCGTGCACGCGCTGGTTCGTGGTGTGGTAGATGTGCGGGCCGTACGCATGGATGAGGATGCCGGCCTCGTCCTCGCAGTCGTAGGCATTGCCCGCGATGTGGTCGCGGAGCTCGACCACGAGGACCTTCTTGCCGCCCTCCTCCGCGAGGCGACGCGCCACCGTGGAGCCGGCGTAGCCCGCACCCACGCAGATGACGTCAAAGGAGCTCGGATCGAGGTCGCCGAGGCCGTGCGTGCAGGTGAGGGACATGGCTTCTCCCCTTCGAATCGGAGGGCTCGCAAGCGCGCGTGCGCTCACATCCACAACAAAGGCCGCCTTCGCGCGGCCTTCTCGTTTCGCCGACCATTCTACCATGCACCCTATAATGCACACTGACGCCCAAAGGCCCCCGAGAAAAAGGAGAGAGACGATGGCGAACTTCCTCGATCGCATGAAGGAGCAGGCAAGGAGCAAGAAGATGACCATCGTCTTGCCCGAGGGCGAGGACCAGCGCACGATCGACGCGGCGAGGCAGATCGTGGTCGAGGGCCTCGCGAACCTCGTGATCCTCGGCGATCCCTCAACGATCGACGTCGAGGGCGTGA
>CANPVI010000255.1 GCA_947581665.1 uncultured Atopobiaceae bacterium
GAGACCTTCCAGAAGGCCCGCGCAGGGTTCACGCGCTTCCTCGAGATCCTCTACACGAAGCCGGACATCGAGGACGCGCCCGACGCGAAGCCGCTCGAGGTGAGCGAGGGCGCCATCCAATACCGCGACGTGCACTTCTCCTACCACGCGGGCGAACCCGTGCTGAGGGGGCTCTCGCTCGACCTCGCCCCGGGCAAGACCTACGCGCTCGTGGGACCCTCGGGCGCGGGCAAATCCACCACCTGCGCGCTGCTCCCGCGCTTCTACGACGTCGATTCGGGCTCGATCGAGATCGACGGCCAGGACGTGCGCCGCGTCACACAGGAGAGCCTTCGCCAGGCGATCGGCATCGTGCAGCAGGACGTCTACCTCTTCAACGGCACCATCGCCGAGAACATCGCCTACGGGCGCCCGGACGCCACGTTCGACGAGGTGGTAGCTGCGGCAAAGCGCGCGCAGATCCACGGCTACATCGCCTCGCTCCCCGAGGGCTACGAGACGCGGGTGGGCGAGCGGGGCTCGCACCTCTCGGGCGGGCAGCGCCAGCGCATCGCCATCGCGCGCGTCTTCTTGAAGGACCCCAAGATCCTCGTCCTCGACGAGGCCACGAGCGCGCTCGACAACGAGAGCGAGCGGGCCGTGCAGCGCTCGCTCTTCGAGCTCGCGGCGGGGCGCACGACGCTCATCATCGCCCATCGCCTCTCCACGATCCGCTTCGCGGACACCATCTGCGCCCTCGAGGATGGCAGGGTGGTGGAGATGGGCACACACGAGGAGCTGCTCGCGGCGGGTGGGCTCTACGCGCGCTACCAGGCGATGTACGTCGAGGGCATGACGGGCGAGCAAGCCGAGGGCGCGGAGCGGGAAGAGGCGCCCCGGCGCCACGAGCTCGAGGGAGGTGCGCACGATGGCGAGGCATAAGCCGCTCTCCGCCGAGGAGGCCGAGAAGCTCTTCGCGACCGTCGACGAGACGGGCCACGCGAACGCCGCCGAGGCCGAGCGCGAGCGCGAGAGCCGCCGCAAGTTCGGCGTGGGACGCGCCGTGGACCCGCTCTCCGGCCTCGACCCCTCCGGCTCGAACGTGGGCATGGTCATGGCGCGCGCCTCGGTGCTCCTCGTGGCCGCGTTCGTGGCGGTGATCGTCCTCACGCAGGTCTCGAGTGGCTGCGTGCGCCACGATGCCACCGCCGCGCTCGCGAACGAGACGAACCTCCACACCGTGACCGTCGCGCTCCAGGACGGCGTGGAGTGGGGCACGGGCTTCACGCAGTTCCCGCAGGATTTCACCGTGCAGGAGGCCGATCAAACCACCGGTGTGATCGAGGTCTCCGTCATCGACACGCGCTACGCCACCGAGGTGGAGGCCCTCGCCGCGAGTCAGATCCAGGCCGCCGCGCTCTCCGTGAACGCGCTCATGAATCCGCGCATCAACCAGGTGATCTACAAGGTGAACGTGCACGTGGACGACGAGGGGAACCTCCTCCACGCGACGCTCTTCGACTTCCTCGAGCCGGCGGGCCAGGTGAAGCCGTTCGCCACGTTCACGTGGTCGAAACAGGTGACGGAGGCGGGTGACATCAGCCTCTCGTGCTCGATCACGGGCATCGACGCCGAGACGACGGCGCGCCTGAGGGACCTCATCACCGGCGCGGACACCCCGCTTCTGGGCCCCCTCGGCCTTGGCGTCGATGTGGGCGAGGGCTAGTCCAGAAAGCCCTTTCCGAACTTATTTCGTCGAGGTGGTCCGTCTACGGTGCGAAGCGAAGCGTGCGCGGTAGACGGACCTCCTCGACGCCAGTCCAGAATCACCGGTCTCCGCGCGAGGCGCGAAGATCGGCTCTGTTTTGGACTGGCCCGCGCGAACCTGCTTACCGCGCGCTTCGCTTCGCACCGTAAGCAGGCCCGCCCGGGCAAATAGAACATGACGCTTCGCTTCGCACCGCAAGCGGGCCCGTTCGGGCAAAAGAGAGCTCTGAAAGACTGCGTGGGGCTACGCCTCGGCCTTCGCGCGGGCGGGTACGAGCTTCGCCACCTCGCCGAGGAGCGGCTCGAAGGAGACGCCGCGCACCTCGAAGTCCGGCTGCGTGGGCGTGAACGCCATCGCGTCGCGCACGAACGCGGAGGCGAACCGCACCGCCTCGAGGAGCGTCGTGCCGCAGAGCACCGCCGCGAGGAGGCTCGCGCAGTAGAGATCGCCCGTGCCGTGGAGCATGTAGGGCAAAAGCTCGCACGCCACCTCGGCACGCTCGAGGTCCGCCCCCGCCACGTAGTTGCGGATGAGGCCGTCCTCACGGGTGATCCCCTTCAACACCACGACCTTCGCGCCCGCCGCCACGAGGGCCTCGAGCTGCGCGTTCACGTAGTCGTCATCCACGTTCTGGCCCGCGTAGGGGATGCCCGTGATGATGGACGCCTCGGTGAGGTTCGGGGTGAGGAGGTCAGCCCCCGCCACGAGACCGCGCATCGCGTCGCAGAGCTCGGGGGTGTAGGTGGGGTAGGTCTGCCCGCCGTCGCCCATGACGGGGTCCACCACGCGCAGGG
>CANPVI010000256.1 GCA_947581665.1 uncultured Atopobiaceae bacterium
TAAGCGAGGGGAAGGGCCTCGGCCTCCCGGTCCGCCCCTCCAGCCTTCGCCTTTCCCTAGCAAATCTTCTTTCCGTAGCCTGGATCCGTCGAGCCGGAGAGCACGGAAAACGTGCCGCCCGCGACGCCCATCAGCGCCTCGTCGGAGATCTCGCCCTCGGCGCCGGTGACGGCTTGGAGGTTCGCGAAGAGCACCTCCGCCTGCTCGTCCGTGACTTCGATGCCGTGCTCGTCGGCCATGGCCTTGATGTCCTTCGCGGAGGTGGCGCTGGACAGCTTCTCGATGAGCTTCTCTTCCATCTTGCGTCTCCTTGTCTCGCACATGCTTGGCTGGTGCTCTCGCACCATCTGCGGTGCCTGTCGGTGCCAGTCCTCGTGCGGCCCTTCTCGCAGGCGCGTTACCAGCGCTTGCTCGAGGCCGCGCTTCGTCTCGTCTTGTCGAGTATGCCCGAACCCATCGTCTGGCCCGTGCTTGCAGCATCGTTCGGCAGGATCTCCATGCACGAGCGACGCCTCAGGCAGCACGGATGTGCCAACGCCTCGACGAACGGCGAGGAACACTGGCGCGTACCCCTCTCCGCCGCCCGCAAACCAATGCTCCTCGTCACCCATCTGCCACATAGCCATCTCCGCCGCCTTTTCTGACGCGTAGGCGCATCGGCCGCCCTCGCATTTGTCATGGAGCCCTCTCGGCCGCCCAAAAAGGGCGGCGGAGGGCGCTCCATGCCACTTCTGAGAGGTGGGAAGGGTGTTTTTGGGCGGCTGAAGGTCCTACGTGGCAGAAGAGCAGGGCGGCCGAGAGCCCTACGCGTCAGAAAAGGCGGCCAAGCTGTCTACGCGACATGTGAGCAGAAGAATGGCACCGGTCGGCTGTTTGGAAGTGGGATAACGACGGCAAGCCCGTCTTCTACAGCCTCGCACGCGGCGGCCATCCCGTCTACCAGCTCTTCAACCCCTATGAGCAGACCAACACGCACTTCTGGACGGCCGATGAGAACGAGTATGGCGACTGCCAGACGCAAGGCTGGACGGGAGAGGACGTGAAGTTCCGCGCGATCGAACTGTGAGGCGCCACGCCGCCTCAGGAGCCCTCAAGTTTCCGCTATCTGCCCAGTCTTCGATGTGCTGCTGATCACCTGCCCAGTCTCAGGTGTCCTGCTGCACCGGAGACTGGGCACGCGGCATTCGCGTCGCGAAAGTGTGCTTCCATGGTGAAGGGCGCGTACGCACGTGCCGCGGGGCTGGCGGGACGCTATAGTCTCCTGCACGTTTTGTGTTCACCGAGGAAGGAGGCGTCGTGCGGCGCATCCCCCTTCTCATCGCAGTGCTCCTTGCGCTGCTCGCCATCCCGGTGAGTGCGCTCGCCGCTGAGCCTGATTCCGCTGACGTGGACCTCCCCACCATGGAGAGCCTCTTCACCGACTTCACGCGCACCGAGCTCAATCCCGAGTGGACCGAGGAGCGGGTGGTGGAGGCGTTCACGCGCTATGGCACGGACGCCACCTACAAAGATGACGTCACCCGCGCGCTCTCCATCGTGCACGGGCAAGTGCCCGCGCGAGACGAGCGCCACGTGTTCTCCACCGATAAGGGCAACCTCAAGAAGACGGGCGACATCCGCACGCACTCCGTGAGCGAGCTTCGTACCTCGTGCTTCTCGTCGAATCGGCAGGCGACGGGCCTCTGCGCGCCATCGGGTGCGACGATCACCGTCTAT
This sequence comes from uncultured Atopobiaceae bacterium, assembly GCA_947581665.1. GTDB lineage: Bacteria > Actinomycetota > Coriobacteriia > Coriobacteriales > Atopobiaceae > CANRLS01. The sequence continues at coordinate 1,717 of CANPVI010000256.1, forward strand.
GTAGACGGTTTGCCACGGGGAAAGCACCTGAGCGTCACCTTCGGGCAGATCCTCCACGACCACTCGGAATGGGGGATCAAGTCCCAGAACCTCTACAACGGTAAGAACACCATCACGGTGCCGAACTTCACGACCGTGGTCACGAACACGAACAACGCCGAGTTCTCCGTGAAGGCGAGCGCCATCTACCTCGAGGTGCCGTATACGGAGGGCGACGTCCCCGCAAACCTGCAGGTCTACTTCGAGGGCGTGGAGGGGTTCCCGCACTTCACGCTCAAGGGTGACGGCGCTGAGGGCACAGCCGCCGGGCCTGACGACGTGGCCTCCTACCTCGACGAACTCCACGCCTACGCCGATCGCGTGCGCGAGGACAAGGCCCACGTGCTCGACATTACGCAGATCGAGAGCCGCCACATGCTCATCACCGTGCGTGCCACCCGCGCGGACGAGATCCTCTCGCTTCCCGGGTCCGACCTCGCGCGCTCACTCACGGCCTGGGACGACATGGTGGACTTCATGCTCGACTTCGACGGGCTCGCAGATGACGAGCTCATGAAGGGCGCCCAGCAAGAGTGGATGCTCGTGCAAACGTGGACGGGCACGGGGATGTACTGCGGCGAGCAGAACATCGGCGTCTATAGGGGAAGCGGCGAGGACAAGCTCATCGACTGCTACCTTAACCCCGATAAGAAGACCTTCGGTGCCACGTCGAACATCGATTGGGGGTTCATCCACGAGCTCGGCCACGCACTCGACGGCCGCGACCACAAGCTTGTGGAGACCACGAACAACGTTTTCGCCAACGCCTATAACA
>CANPVI010000257.1 GCA_947581665.1 uncultured Atopobiaceae bacterium
CGCGCTGTGTCATAACGGCGAGTACGAGCGGCGGCGCTTCACCCCCACGGGCATCACGAGCTTCGAGGCGCTCGACGGCGCGGTGAGCGCGGCGGTGCGCGAGGGGGATCGCGTGGTCTCGCACCTCGTGCCGATGACGCTCGAGGGGTGTGTGGTGCGCATCTCGGACATCATCGCGTACGTGGGCAAGGACCGCGCGGACGCCATTCGCGCCCACCATGTGGCACCGGAGGACTTCCATCGCGGCCAGGCGGGCGACTACAACGCGTTTGCGCTCGGCTACTTCATCGCCGATGTGGTGGAGCATTCCCTCGAGGGCACGGCCGAGGGAGCGGGCCCTCATGGCTGGATTGCCATGAGCGACGAGGCGTTCCTGGAGCTCGCGCGCGCAAAGCGCGAGAACTACGCCACGATCTACCAAACCACCGAGCTCTCGGGCGAGACGGCCATGCTCGTGGGGGAGCTCTTCCACGCGGTCTACGACACCGCGATCGGGTGGCTCGAGGCGGGAGACGAGGATTCGCCGATCTTCAGGCACCACATCGTGCAGCTCGAACGCGAGAGCGGCTACTACGCCCGGCACTACGACTGGCAGAGCGACTTCGACCAGACGTGCGTGGACTACCTCGCGTCGATGAGCGACAACTATTTCCTCGCCCTCGCCGAGCGCATCGACCCGCACCTCACGACGAAATTGCCGTCGCACCCCTACTTTCGCGAGGAGGGCTGAGCGTCGCGCAGGTAGTCCGCGAGGATGCGGATGGCGTGCGCGTAGCCCTCGAGGCCCTCGCCGGCCACGAGCGCGATGCACGCGTCGCGCACGTAGGACGTCTGGCGGAAGCCCTCGCGCTCCATCACGGCGGACATGTGCACCTCGACGGTGGGCAAGCCCACGGCCTTCAGGGCGTCGAGGAGCGCGACGGAGGTGTGCGTGTAGGCGGCGGGGTTCAAGACGATGCCGTCGAAGGAGAGCCGTGCCTCCTGGATGGCGTCCACGAGATCGCCCTCGTGGTTCGACTGATAGCAGCGCACCTCGCCGAAGCCCTCGGCGATCGCCGTGCGATGGCAGAGCTCCACGAGGTCGTCGTAGGTGTCCTTGCCGTAGATGCCCGGCTCGCGCACGCCGAGGAGGTTCATGTTCGGGCCGTTCAACACGAGGATCGCGGAATCGCCGAGCTCGCCGTCCGAGAGGCCTTCCTCGTCATCGGGAAGGTCCACGGAGTTCAGGAGCTCCTTGAGGCGCTCGAGGTCGTCGCGGCTGAGGACGGTGGGCGCGTGCTCGCTCGCACGCCTCCTGCCCACGTACCCCGTCATGCGCGAGCGCCCGCGGCGAGGCCCGGTGGGCGTGAGCTTCACGACCGCCTTCGCGTTCTTGCGCGCGATGGGCATGTCGAGGCGGAAGGAGAGGTCGTCGGCCACGTTGTTCACGATGGCGGGGCCGAAGACCACCTCCACGCCGCTATCGCCGCGGCGACGCACGGAGAGGACGTGGTGGATCGCGCGGACGGCCGCGAGGTTCGCGCGCGAGATGTCGTGCAGCTCCAAGCGAAGGCGCGTCATGCACATGGCAAGGGAGCGAATGTTCGAAACGCCGCCAACCGCCTCGAGGAGCGCCTGGGAATATGTGGTGGTCTCCATGGTGAGGCCGCCTGTCTCACGTAGTGGTCGCATGGCATGCGACGGCATAAGGCCATAGTCATGGTGTACCGTCGCATGAATGTGAAGGATCCGGATATTCAGGTATGTGAGCGGTATCCGGGGGCTTCCAACGGTACGAACCCCACGATATGCGCACAAATCTGAGAGCAAAATTATCGAGGATTGTGAATATGTTGTGAAGGGCGGCGGCTAGAGGTCGAGGATCTCCCTCACGAGCAGGGCGTCGCCCTCGGCGCTCCCGGTGCATTTGATCTCGAGATCGGCCCAGCCGCGATAGAGCCCCATGCGCTCTTCGGCGATGGTCTCGATGCCCTTCGCCACGCTCACGGGCCGATCCTTCATGGAGAGCTCCTCCAGGGGACGGTCGAGCATCACGATGTAGCCGTTCTGGCGCAAAAGGTCGAGGTTCTCCTCCCGCACGACCACGCCGCCACCGCAGGCGGCGACGAGGCCCTGGCCCTTCGAGACGTCGCGCAGGATCTCCGTCTCCCTCGCGCGGAACGCGTCCTCGCCGTGCGCCTTGATGAACTCCGAGGCGCAGATTCCGAAAGCCACCTCGAAGGCGTCGTCGAGATCCACGAACGGCCTGCCGATGTAGTGCGCGAGGCGCCTCGCGGCTCCCGTCTTGCCCGCACCGGGCATGCCGATGAAGTAGATGTCGCGCGTCTCCTTGACGAGCTGACCGAGGATGCGCTCGATGAGGTCGGGATCGAGCGCGCGGCCCTGGAAGGCCTCGCTCGAGGCGAAGGCTTGGGCAACGAGCATGCCGAGCCCGCCCTCGCAGGCGATGCCGAGGCGCTCCGCCTAGAGGAGAATCGCGGTGCGTAGCGGGTTGTAGACGATG